>JAKSBM010001066.1 GCA_022361135.1 Desulfobacterales bacterium
GCATAGAGAAAACTCCCCTCTTCCTCCCCAAAAAAAACCAATTTCACCGTACCGCTGGAGACAAGCCCGCAGGCCAGGATCAGTATGGATACGAACAGGGCCAGGGACTGGTAACGGTGTCGCACAACCCGTTTTAACAGGGGAATATACATGCGATTCACAACGGATTGAAGACCGTCTCCGATGGCGGTTCTCAAGCCTCCAAAAAAACGGGCCAAAAGATTTTGATCCTTGGCCGCCTTTTCCTTTATCTTCAAATGGGACAAGTGGGCCGGTAAAATCAACTTTGATTCCACCAGTGAAAATAAAAGGCAGACGATGGTCACCACGGCAATCATGCGAAAGGGCCCGCCGAAGAATCCGGAAATGGACGTCAGGGGATAAAAGGCAGCAACGGTTGTCAAAACCCCGAAAATTGTCGGCGTGGCGACCTTAAGAGTACCGCGAACCGCCGTTTCAACACCGCCGCCATATTTTTTTTTATGGGCAAAGATACTCTCCCCGATCACAATGGCGTCATCCACCACAATTCCCAAGGCGATAATGAACCCAAAGGCGGTCAAATTATTCATGGAATAATTTAAAAAGGTCGGTCCCATCAAGATAAACACTCCGGCAAAGGAGACCGGAATACCCACCGCCACCCAAAAGGCCACCTTGGGGTGGAGAAACAGGCTCAAAAGCACAAGGACAAGGGCAATACCCAACAATGCATTCTTGGACAAAAGCCCGATGCTGTCCCGGACGATGTCGGCCTCATCGGACCAGACCGAAAACTTTATGGTGTCCGGAATCCAATTTTCATTTTCCAGGGTCCCAAGAAAGGCACGCACATCGTTGGAAGCCGCCACAATACTGTCGCGCCCCATCATCCTAACATCCAGGCCAATGGAGGGTTTCCCCTGGAAGGAGGAGAGAATGGCCTGGTCCGTATACCCGTCCCTCACCCTTGCGATGTCTTTGATACGGACAAGGCCGCCCTGGTTAGAACTACGGACAACGATACCTTCAAACTCCCGACCGTGGTACTTCTGTTCCCGGCTCTGGATGGTAATGCTGCCGGCCTTGCTTTTCAGTTGCCCTGCCCCCAGATTCATGGAGTTTTTCCTGACGGCGGCGGCCACCTCGTCAAAACTCAATCCATAGGCCCTGAGTTTTTCCTCCTGGACTTCAATATTGACCTCGTAATCCCGGGCACCGTTCACCAGAATTTTGTTCACCGATTCCAATGCCAAAAGCCGTTTACGGACCTTCCTGGCGATCTGTTTCAAGGTGCTGTGGGACGCCTCCCCGTAAATCTGGACATAGAGGATATGCTGTTCTTCAAGGTCCTGGGTGATAATGATGTTGTCAACCTGGGTCGGGAAACTTGTTATGGCGTCCACCCGTGTTTTAACAGTGTCCTTCAACCGGCCAACGGGGTATCCTTCCTTTCCCTTTACGGAAATTACGGCCTTGTCGCTGGTAATTTGACTGACAATTCCATAGACGCCTTCCATTCCGTTCAATGCTTCTTCAATTTTGATGGCGGCCCCTTCTTCGACATTTTCCGGTGACCCTCCTTCAAAATTAACCTGGATGGAAACGGTGTTGGGAGCCGGTTCGGGCTGGCCTTCGGTGCGAATTTTCCCCAGGGTGGCAAAACCGGCGATCAGCAAGGTTACCATCAACAGATTGGCGGCAACGGGGTTATGGGCAAACCAAGAGATCCACCCCTTTCCCCCCTGGGAGATGCGATTATTTTTGGACATCTTTATCCCCCCTTTGAGCAATGGTTTCAGGTTGTCGGGAAAAGGGGTCTACCACCTGGCCGGGCAGGAAAACATTACGGCCAACGGTGAGACGAATTTTTTCTTCCCCGGCAAAGGGGGAACGGATGAAGAGCATCCCTTGTTTTCGAAATAAAACATCGGGCAAAAACCGCTGGAGGCTATCCTGGGGATCAACAAACCAGACATACCCATCATTGGCGGGAATATTCTCGGGGACAGCCAACACCCCTTCATAGGACCTGCCCTTAAATTCGACACGGATGAACTCACCGGGCAATACCCCACTGGGATCTTTCAAAGTCACCACAACGTTCTGCCAGCGATTCTTGGGATCAATCATCTGCTCAATCCTGGAAATGGCACCGGCATACGTCCGGTTGCTGGGGACCGAATACACCTTTACATTGTCTACTTCCCCGAACTGGGCCAAGCGCGAAACCTGATCCGTTGAAAGGGGGACAGCAACCTCATAGAGACTTTTATCGTAAATTTTACCGACGGGGGTACCCCGGTCAAGGAAATCCCCCGGATTAATAAGCCGGGTCGTCACGCAACCATTGTAAGGCGCCCGAATCCGAGTCCGATCCAGGTCATTTCTGGCTTTTTTAACGGCCGCCAGGGCCGATTGAATGGCCAATCGCCCCTCTTCTAACTGAGGCTTCCTCAAGAGCAGATCATCGGGTTTTCCCTGAAACCCGGAGGTCTTCCAATTTTCTGCTGCAATCTTTGATCGCTGCTTTTCCTCCACCAGAACCCGTTTTGCCGTTGCAAGGGCCAGCTTTGATGCCTCCAATGCCGCCACATAGGCGGTTTCATCAACAATGGCCAAAACCTCACCCTTTTTAAAAGCCATCCCCGAAAGGAACTTGTCGGAAACCGAGAGAACCCGACCGCTGACTTCACTTGCCAATACGGTTTCCCAACGGGGGATCACCCGACCATAACCAGTGATCGAATCCGTTACCTCAACGGGATATACGACCACAATCGGCACCTTCATCCTTTCGGCAGCCGCCTGGGATTCTTCCGGTTCAGTGTTCATGGAGGTCAACAGAGCCACAATGCCGATTGAAACGGCAATGGAAAACAGCCCAATTAAATTTTTCATTTTTCTACACCCCTTTTCCAAGTGCGAGCGCAAGGGCCACACGATTTTTCAACCGCGCATTGCGGATTTTAAGTAATTCTTTTTCCATATTAAAAACGGTGTTCTGGGGGGCCAGGTATTCCAGGATCCCCACCAATCCGGTTTTATAACGGGATTCAAAGATCCGGGCCGTACGCCGGGCCTGGAAAACCGCCTCCTGCTGCTGCCGCTCCTGGTCGGCCAGAATTTTTTCGCCGTCCAATGCCTGGGCCACTTCCTGGAAGGCGGTCAATGCCGTCTGCAAATACCGGATCCAGGCCTGCTCGGCCTTGCTTTGGGCGGCCATCATTCTATTTTCCAATTGATCGGCATTAAAAATGGGAAAAGCCAACTGCCCGGCAATGGACCAGATGGTGATGCCCTGCATGAAGTCCGAAAAAGAACGGGTCTGTCGGCCCAGGGCACCGGTCAGGGTCAGAGAAGGAAATATCCGGGCATGGGCAACCTTGACCCGGGCATCCTCCGCCTTGACCGTCTGCCACGCCCGCCTCAGGTCTGGGCGACTAACAAGCAGACTTGCCGGAGTGCCCGGTGCCGGGGGTAAAAGGAGGCGGGGAAGGGTATATGCCACACCGGGGATGCCCTCCGGGGGCTGCCCCATCAAGACCTGAAGCCTGCGCCGGGCTGTGTTTCGGACCATTTCATTGTCGATCAAGGCCGCCCGGGCCTGGGCAATATCCCGTTTTACAACCACCAGGTCCTCCAGGAAAGAAAGGCCGGTTCGGTATCTGCGGCGGATGTTATCGGCGCTTTTTTCCAGATTTTTCAAGCGGGAGCGGGTGAGTTCCATGGTTTTCTGGGCAGTAACGACATCAAACCATTCCTGCATCACCCTTGCGGCAACGGCATCACGGACGGCCTGATAATTTTCGGCACCGGCAAGGGCAATTGTGTCCTGGGCGGTCTTTTGATTTCTCAACTTTTTCCAGATATCGACCTCCCAACTCACGGCGACCGAGGGAGAATACTTGCCTTCCGAAGCAGCCTGACCGTCCCGGGTTCGATCACCGGAAAAATATGCCGCCAGCTTCGGCAAAAGATCTCCCTTTGCCGCCTCTGCAGTATACTGAAGCTCCTGCAACTTTCGGTCGGCAAGCTTAATTTCAAGATTGGCTTCCATGGCACGGGTCACCAGTTTTTGGACGCCCTCATCCTGGAAAACATCCATGAGCCCGTTGACCACTTGGGAATCCATTGGGGCACCATCCTGGAAGCCTTTGGAAACCGACAACTCAGCCAGGGGATCCCGGCGGGTCACCGTTTTCGGCAGAGAAGCACAGGCGGAGAGGGTGAAGCAAAGCCCCATGAGCAGGAAAAAATATTTTGCCCCATTAAGGGGAATGAATTTTTCACCCGATTTGTTACGACTTTTTAAAATATTACGTCTCATCATTTGTCCCATCTGTTGATTAAGGCAATTGTGCCAAAGGGTAAATGGTGAAACTTAAATCTGACTTAAATGGATTTTTTTAGACTGGAGGAAAGACAAATAAAATTCGACCCCGGACAATGCGCAAGGTGTGTGGCCAAATTTTCAGACCCAATTGCCCTGGGATATCCGGAGGGAAAAAGAATAATAATCAGCAAAGACGTTGGCGGCAAAAAGGGAACTCCGCCTAACATGAAAAAATCAATTGACCGGAAGACGGATAACAAACCGGCATCCACCGCCGTGGAGTCCATCTTCAATGGAGATGGTTCCCTGATAGTATTCAACAATATTTTTTACGATAGCAAGGCCAAGGCCGGAACCATCCACGCCGGTTCCCCGGCAGCGATAAAATCGATCAAAGACACGATGACGCTCTTCGGGTCGGATACCAGGACCATTGTCCTCAACCGATACCACCAGAGTTCCCGGAGTCGATGATAATTCAATTCTTACAGATCCGTTTTCATGTGTGTATAACACCGCATTGAGCAATAAATTCTTTATGACAAGGGACAGATTTCGGGGCTGTACTTCAATGGTCCCGATCTGTGAACGGTCCTCGAAAAAAATCTGTGTCCCCCTTTCCTGGGCAATCGGCATGATCTCCTCAAGTGTTTCTTTTACCAGACCACCGGGATCAACCTTCGTTGTCTCCATGGCCAGCGTATCAACCTCGTGGCGGGAAAGCATGAGAAGGCTTTCAATGAGTTTGGTTGCCCTGTCCACGCCCGCCACCAGATTTAACTCAAGTTCGGCTCTTTCCGATTCCGTTTCCGCACGTTGAAGCATCTCCAGCTGGAGTTTTATGGCGGTTAACGGTGTTCTAAGCTCATGGGCGGCATCGGCGGTGAACCGGCGCTGGACTTCCAAGGACTCCCTA
>JAKSBM010000395.1 GCA_022361135.1 Desulfobacterales bacterium
CGCGCTGATCCGCGACGGCGCCTTCTTCGCCTGGCTGGAACGCCAGGCCGACGCGCTCGTGCTCTTCGAGGGCGCGGCCATGGCGACCATGATCCGGCGCTGTGCCGAGCTGCACATGCGCCAGATCGCCCAGGGCGGCGACCCCTTCGAGACCGGCAGCGCCCGGCCCCTGGACTATGGCCACTGGGCGGCGCACAAGCTGGAGGGCATGACCCGCCACCACCTGCGCCACGGCGAGGCGGTGGCCATCGGCCTGGCGCTGGACGCTCGCTACTCGGTCCTGACCGGCCTGCTGGCGCCGGGCGAGGAGGAGCGGGTCTGCTGCCTGCTGGAGCACCTGGGCTTCAAGCTATGGCACGCGGCGCTGGACAAGCGCGGCGCCGGCGGCCGCCACACGGTGCTGGACGGGCTGCGGGACTTCCGCGAGCACCTGGGCGGCGAGCTGACCATCACCCTGCTGGCCGGGATCGGCACCGGGGTCGAGGTCCACGAGATGGACGAAGGCCTGGTCGCCGAGGCCATCGCCTGGCTGAAGCAGCGGACCGCCGGCTGATGCGCCTGGACGGCGGGCTGGGGCAGCTCATTGCCTTTAACATGCTCTCCGGGCAGGTGGCGGCCCCCATCCTGAGGCTGGCCCAGCTGTGGCAGGATTTTCAACAATTCCGTATTTCCATGGAGCGGCTGGGGGATGTGCTCAATGTGCCCACGGAACCCCAGCAGGGGCTGGATCGGCCAAGTCTGCCGCCCATCCGGGGGGACATTGTCTTTGAACGGGTGTTATTCCGGTATGATTCCATGGCCCCGGAGGTTTTAAAGCAGATCAGCCTGGATATCAAGGCCGGCCAGGTGGTGGGAATTGTGGGACGTTCCGGTTCCGGGAAATCCACCCTCACCAAATTGATCCAGCGCCTTTATATTCCGGAGTCGGGCAAGGTGACCATTGACGGCAATGATCTGGCCCTGCTGGATCCGGCCTGGCTGCGGCAGCAGGTGGGGGTGGTGCTCCAGGAAAATATCCTCTTTAATCGGTCGGTGCGGGATAATATTGCCCTTTCCGATCCGGCCATGGCCATGGATCGGGTGGTGGAGGCGGCCAAGCTGGCCGGCGCCCACGAATTTATCCTGGAATTACCCCAGGGCTATGACACGGAAATAGGGGAACGGGGAGCCGGCCTGTCCGGTGGGCAGCGCCAGCGCATTGCCATTGCCCGGGCTCTGATTTCCAACCCCAGGATTCTTATCTTTGACGAGGCCACCTCTGCCTTGGATTATGAATCCGAACGGGCCATCCAGGACAATATGGCAGCCATTTGTGAGGACCGTACGGTGATAATCATTGCCCATCGCCTGTCCACGGTTCGGGGCTGCGACCGCATTGTCACCATTGAAGACGGTCAGGTTCTGGAGGATGGCACCCATGATGAATTGTTGTCGCTCAAGGGTAGATATTCCAGCCTATGGGCAGCCCAGGTTGGGGAGACGGTATAATGATTGATTACTTGAAACGTATTCGGGAAATTTGGAAATCGGCCAGGGAATTTTATGATAAACAGCCCGAGGTGGATCGCAAGGGCAATGAATTGGAATTTCTCCCTGCGGCTGTGGAGGTCCTTGAAACCCCACCTTCCCCCATGAGCCGGGTGGTCATGATTCTTATTTCCGCCCTTTTTTTGATTGCCGTGGGCTGGGCATGGTTTGGGAAAATTGACATCGAGGCCGTGGCCCAGGGCAAGATCATCCCCGTGGGCCAGGTTAAGGCCATCCAGGCTTTGGAAATCGGCAAGGTGGAAGAGTTGCTGGTCACCGAAGGGCAACAGGTGGAAAGGGGGCAACGCCTGATCAAGCTGGACCCCACCGAGTCCGAGGTGGATGTGAAGCAGGTGAAAAAGGAGTTGCTGGAAAATCATCTTAATGCCTATCGGTTGAACCTCCTCCTCAGCTATCTGGATCGGGCTGATGTGAATTACCTGGATTACACCACCCATTGGAAGACCGACCGGCCGGAATTACCCCTGGAGGCAACCCTGGATCAGCTTCGGCGCCAACAGTCCTTGCTCAACCGGGACCTGGAAACCTATCGATCCACCAATGCCGCCCTCCAGGCCAATTTAAGCCGGCAAAAGGCCTCCATTGAAGCGGCCAAATCGGAAATCCATCGCCTTCAAACCCTGAAACCCCTATTTGACGAGCAGGAAAAGGCCATCAAATCCCTCCTGGAGGCCGGACATATTTCCACCATTGAATGGTTGAATATTAAAGAAAAGCAGGTGGAAACCACCCAGGGCCTCCAGGTCCAGGAAAGTCGGCTCCTCGAGGCCGAGGCCGGCTTGCTGGCCATGAAAAGCGACGGCATCCGCCAGAGTCGGGAATTTCGGGCCATGCGCATCCAGCAGCTTTTGGAGTTTGAATCCAAAACCCACTCCGCTTTCCTCACCCTGACCAAGGCCTATGAGCGGCAGCGGAATCGGTATTTGACCTCGCCGGTGGACGGCACCATCCAGCAGCTCCAGGTGCATACCGTGGGTGGCGTGGTTCAACCGGCCCAGCCCCTCATGGTGGTGGTACCCAAGGATGCAGACCTGGAAGTGGAGGCCATGCTCCTGAATAAGGATGTGGGATTCATTGATCCGGGGCTTCGGGTGGAGGTCAAGGTGGAAAGCTTTCCCTATACCCGGTACGGGATGCTGCCGGGAACGGTGCGGGCCATTTCCAGGGATGCGGTGGAGCAGGAGGGCATGGGCCGGGTCTTTCCCATGCGGGTGAAGCTGGAGAAAAAACAAATTCTGGTGAAGGATAAATGGGTTCCCATCCAGGCCGGCATGAGCGTCACCGTGGAAGTGAAGACCGGCAAGCGAAGGTTGTTGGAGTTTTTCCTGGCCCCCTTCCTGCGCTACCAGGATGAGGGATTTAAGGAGCGTTAGATTTTTTGATTGCACATACAAATGTAAAAAGGGGCGGAGAAAATTCTCCACCCCTTTTTCGATTTTACATTCCCTAATTAACGCGTGTGGATTACTTGAAGAAGTTTTCCAATCCGTCCTGGTTGGGGGTCATGGATTTATCCCCAATGTTCCAGTTGGCCGGGCAGACTTCTCCGTGTTTTTCGGTGAACTGCAGGGCATCCACCATGCGCAGGGTTTCGGTGACGTTCCGACCCAGGGGCAGGTCATTGACCACCTGGTGGCGGACAACCTGATCCTTGTCGATGAGGAAGAGACCTCTGTAGGCAATGCCCTGGCCATCCACCAGCACATCATAGTCCTTGGAAATGGTTTTGTTCAGGTCGGACACGATGGGGTAGCCGACACCCTGGATGCCGCCCTTGGATTTGGGGGTGTTCAGCCAGGCCAGGTGGGAAAAATGGGAATCGATGCTGATGCCCACCACCTCCACGTTCCGCTTTTCAAATTCATCCAGTGCATCGCTGAATGCGTGGAGTTCCGTGGGGCAGACAAAGGTAAAGTCCAAGGGGTAAAAGAATAATACCACATACTTACCCTTGAACTGGGACAGGGTGAAGTCCTCAATGATCTGGTCCTTTTTGACTGCGGTTGCAGTGAAATCCGGGGCTGTTTTGCCAACCAATACACTCATGGTGAATCTCCTTGTCAGATATTTATATTTTTCTCATCTTAATTTTTAATTTAATGCACACCTTGTTGCGTACAGAAGCCTTTTTACAAGAGTCGTGCCAGTGGGGGAATGTGGGGGTGGGTTGCACGCTAACCGCCTTAGTTTACATCTGTTTTTTGTTTTTTGGAAGAATTGATAAAAATTGTGATGGATGAAAAGAGGGGGTGCGATACATGTTTGTGTCTCGTAAAG
>JAKSBM010000857.1 GCA_022361135.1 Desulfobacterales bacterium
AAAATCCCGATGAGTTTGCCGATGCCTTTGCCCGGGCCTGGTTCAAGCTCACCCACAGGGACATGGGCCCCCGGGATCGGTACCTGGGGCCGGAGGTGCCGTCGGAGGAATTGATCTGGCAGGACCCCGTCCCCAAAGCCGAGGGGCGGCCCGTCAATGGGGAAGACATCGGCCTTTTGAAGGGCCGGATTCTATCCTCCGGCCTCGGCATCAGCCAATTGGTTTCAGCAGCCTGGGCCTCGGCCTCCACCTTCCGGGGATCGGACAAGCGGGGCGGGGCAAATGGGGCCCGCATCCGACTTTCCCCCCAGAAGGACTGGGCTGTGAATGATCCCCAGGAACTGGCCCTTGTCCTGGAGGCATTGGAGAAAATACAGACCGAGTTCAATGCCGGGGGGGACAGCAGGATTTCCATGGCCGATCTCATCGTGCTCGGGGGCTGTGCCGCCATTGAAAAGGCTGCAGAAGCCGCCGGCACCCCGGTGACGGTTCCCTTTTCCCCGGGCCGTACCGATGCCTCCCCGGAGCAGACCGATGAAATATCCTTCAAGGTCATGGAACCGGTGGCCGACGGCTTTCGAAATTATTTGAAGCAGGAATTTGCCGTTACCGCGGAAGAGTTGCTGGTGGACCGGGCCCAATTGCTCACCCTCACCGCCCCTGAAATGACGGTTCTGGTGGGGGGGCTTCGGGTTCTGGCAGTCAATGCCGGCTCCAATTGCCACGGCGTCTTCACCCGGAATCCCGGAACCCTGACCAATGATTTCTTCGTCAATCTCCTGGACAATGCCCTTGAATGGCAACCGGCTCCCGATAAGGCCGGAATCTTTGAAGGTAAGGATCGCAACACCGGTGAGCTGAAATGGACCGGCAGCCGGGTTGACCTGGTCTTCGGCGCCAACTCCCAGCTTCGGGCCCTGTCCGAGGTTTATGGTTGTGATGACGGTCGGGAAAAATTCCTCACCGATTTTGTGGCCGCCTGGGCCAAGGTCATGGATTTGGACCGGTATGATCTGGTGTCCAACCCTTCTTGATTCATGAAAATTAGAAATCTGCCTGTTTCCTGAACAGGTATAAAGGCAACTCCCATCACCTCCCCGGTGGATTTTTCCACCGGGGAGGTTTTTTTATTGGGCCCATCCATTGGTGCTTTTTTACCCCGTTTGAATTCACCATGCCTAACCATTGATGTCTATTCATGGATTAATTCAGCTATTAGAAGTCCATGTATCTATAATGGATATAGGGTTTTTAGAAAATAAATATACTTGACATATATTATTTTTGCATATTACCTTGCCTTACTCTGGTATGGAAAAAAGGAAATGGATTGATGGGCTTGCTGGACACTCCCTCGCTGGACGATTGGTTTGACATGAAGGATCTTGGGGCGCTTAATCCCTGGGCCGCCTTCCGCCTTAATCTACCCCATGATATTACTAGCCCGGCGGCCTGGGCCGGGATCCTCAATTGCTGTGCCCGGGTTGGGTTCACTGCCCATTCCCTGGAGGGGCCTGTCCTGGTTGATCCTCCCACGCCTTCACCCCGTACCCTCCTCCTTATTTGCCGCAAATCCCCGGAAGGCGAACCATCCCATCTGGAGGCCTTGTCCAATCAAAAAGTTTGTCTTTGGTATGATTCCGAAGATGAGTTGGGCCGGATTCTTAATTGCCTGGCCCTGGGTCACTCCGGAAAACAAGGGGCACCTACCTTGCCTTGCAGTACCGAAAAAATATCCAGGGGGGTGGATTTGCTGAACTGGAGCACGGCCTTTGAAGGCAATGGTTCCACCCCCGGCAGCCATCCTTTGGATTTGGGTTGGATTTTAAATTCACCCTTGTCCAAGACCACCGGCATGGCCCTGTCCCGGGCCGTGGTTGCCACAGCCCTGGCAGCCACCTCCATGACCCTGCCCCTGGTCCGGCATGGGGAGGATTCCGGAAAACAATTTGTCCATGGGATCCGGGTGGAGGAAAGCCCCAATGGATCCAATGACACCTTGGCGGTGGCTTATACCCCGGATCATAAGACCCCGTTCTTTCACGTTTCGGGAACGGCCAAGGCCTTTGAAACCCATCTATTACCCTGGGTGGAAACGGCCCTCCATTCCGGCGGATCCGGATTTGCAAAGATCCTTGAAATGAGACAAACCCTTGCCCTGGCCCGCTGCCCGCAAAAAAGATCACAGGACCAGCCCCCAGGATGGCCTTCCATAAAAATGGCCACCACCCCGGCTTCGGAAATGGAGGATATCCGCACGGCCCTGGACAGCTTGCCCAAGGGGCAGGGCACCCTCAAGGGGGAGATCTGGGTGAGCAAGCCCGAAGGCCGGCGCCGGGAACTGGCCCGGCAATTGGAGAAAAAAGCCAGGGAGCTGGGCTATGATCCGGACATTGAGGTGTTTAATGCTTCCAAGCCCGGCCTCTGCCGGATCCTGGATCGGTTGGCAGCGGCCCCGGAAGGGCTGGATCGAATTGAGATCACCCATGCTCCATTCCAGGGCAATCGGGGCGGGCCGAGTCATGGGGATTTGGAATCCACCCACCGATGGCTTCAGGAGCTTTTCCCCGTGGTGGAAATTCTGGCCCGGCGGCTGGGTTTGCCCCCCTCCCGGATCAGCCTGGAAATGAACCCGGACCAGGACGCCACTTACATCCTGAGGGGCCTGGGCAACCAGGGGCAAATCCTCATTGAGGACAGTTTCTCTCTCCCCTGCCAACCCCGTACCTATATGCCTGCCCATGGGCTGAGCTTTACCCCGGACGGGGAGCAGGTCTCCCCG
>JAKSBM010000589.1 GCA_022361135.1 Desulfobacterales bacterium
ATGGGTGCAGACGGCCCTTTTATATTTGACAGCCCCGTGGAAAAGGCATAAAAAAAAGGGCTTCAATGTTGCCATTGAAGCCCTTTTATATAGTGGCGGGAGTGACGAGACTCGAACTCGCGGCCTCTAGCGTGACAGGCTAGCGTTCTAACCAACTGAACTACCCCCCCGTTGTCCGCTTGTGGTGGGCGATGCAGGGCTTGAACCTGCGACTTCAACCTTGTAAGGGTTGCACTCTCCCAACTGAGTTAATCGCCCGAAAAACACGAGCTTTATATCAACCTGACATGGGGGAGTCAAGCAGTTTTTCAACTTTTTTTCATTTTCCTTGAAAAAAGTGTACTATAATTCTTTGATTCCCAGGCTTCTTGCATGAATATACCAATAATGATATATAATTTGGTATGCACTTTTAAAATTGAAACATTATCCGATAAAACTCGAAGTTGGGGTTTATCCGCTTTTCGGCTGTGACCTGTGTCCTTTGAAAACATTATGGATCCTTGACCGCATTTATCGTTATAGTGGAATCATTGAGTAAGGAGTCTGAAAACCATGGAACCTGTGCAAGGATACCTGGAAATTATGGACAAAGGGTTTGGGTTTCTCAGGGATATTGATGAAAATTTCCTGCCCCGACCTGAAAACACCTACGTTCCAAATAGTCTCATTAGAAAATTAAACCTCAGGGAAGGCAGCTTCATCCAGGGATTTGGGGAAAAAAAAGATCCCCGGAATCAAAACCTGGCCCTGATTCACATCGAAACCATCAACAACCTACCCTTTGATGAATTCCTGCGCATTCCCATGCTCCAGGACCAAGTCAGCATCAACCCCCACGAGCGCTACGTCATCACCCAGGATGAAACCGACATCACCGGTCGGGCCCTGGATATGATCGCGCCCATCGGAAAGGGACAGCGGGGATTGATCATTGCCCCGCCCAAGTCCGGAAAAACCACCATTTTGCGCCACATGGCCAACTCCGTGGTCAGCAACCATCCCGACTCCAAGGTCTTTGTCCTTCTGGTGGACGAACGTCCCGAAGAGGTCACCGACTTCAGACGGGGACTCAAGGACGCCAACGTGCTCTATTCCTCTGCCGACCAGCAGATCGGACAACACATGCGCATGACCCGTCTGGCCATGCACACGGCCATCCGTTGTGCCGAAATCGGCCAGGATGCAGTGGTCTTCATTGATTCCCTCACCCGCATGACCCGGGCCTTCAACATCGACACCGACAGCCACGGAAAAACCCTTTCCGGCGGCCTGGGTGCCAATGCCATGGAATTCCCCCGTAAGATCTTCGGGGCAGCCAGAAAATTGGAAAACGGCGGTTCACTGACCATCATTGCCACCATTCTGGTGGATACGGGCAGTCGCATGGATGATGTTATTTTTCAAGAATTCAAGGGTACAGGCAACATGGATCTGTTCCTGTCCCGGGATTGCGCAGAACAGCGCATCTGGCCGGCCATCAATATCAATAAATCCGGTACCCGGAAGGAAGACCTGCTCATGAGCAAGGACGAACACGAACACATTGTGGGCGTCCGCAGGGGCATTGCCACCAAGGATGAAGTCTCTGCCATGTCCGACTTCATCTCCATGCTGGATTAGCCCCGTCTTCACACCGGCCCTGCTACCCCTTCCCAAATACTTCTTACTCGATTCATACTGCTGCTGAGGGAAATCGGATAACAGCCGGATTGTCCAGTACAGGTACTGGGAGCCGCTCTAAACCAGAGCCGCTTCCAGTACCTGACTCATATCTTCCACAAAAATAATATTCAATTGCTTTTGGATGGCCTTGGGAACCTCACGGATATCCTTTTGATTTTCCGTGGAAACAATAACGGTCTCAATGCCGTTGGCGTGGGCGGCCAGAAGCTTTTCCTTCAGACCGCCAATGGGGAGCACCCGCCCCCGGAGGGTAATTTCACCGGTCATGGCCACATTTCGGTTAACCGGCCGGCCCGTCAACACCGATACCACCGCTGTGCACATGGCAATACCGGCCGAAGGCCCATCTTTGGGAATGGCCCCTTCGGGCACATGGATATGAATATCCAGGTCCTTGTAAAAGTCCTCCTGGATGTCCAATTGTTTGCTGCGTGAACGCACATAGGAAACCGCGGCCTGGGAGCTTTCCTTCATCACATCCCCCAGTTTTCCCGTCACCATGACCTGCCCCTTTCCGGGCATGCTCACCGACTCAATGGTGAGCAACTCCCCACCGGCCTGGGTCCAGGCCAATCCGGTAACGATTCCCACCCGATCTTCCTTTTCCAGGGGGTTGTCCCTGAATTTGGGCTGATCCAGGTATTTGGAGACCGTGGTGGCCGTGACCCGGTACTTCTTATGGACCTCGGTGCGCACAATCTCCGTGGCAATCTTCCGGAGGATGGAGCCGATTTCCCGCTCCAGGTTCCGGACGCCGGCTTCCTTGGTATATTGTTTGATCACGGCGTGGATGGCGTTCTTGGAGAATTCCACTTCCACCTCTTCCAGACCGTTTTCTTTAATCTGTTTGGGAATCAGATACCCCGAAGCGATCTTTTCCTTTTCATATTCGGTATACCCGGGGATCTGGATGATTTCCATGCGGTCCCGCAGGGGGGCTGGAATCTCGTGTAGGGTATTGGCCGTGGTGATGAAAAGAATTTCCGAGAGGTCGTAATCCACCTCCATATAATGATCGTTGAAATTCCGGTTCTGTTCCGGATCCAATGCCTCCAGCAAAGCCGAGGACGGATCCCCCCGGAAGTCCGAGGTCATTTTATCAATCTCGTCCAGGCAGAAAACCGGGTTGTTATACCCCACCTTTTTCAGGGTCTGGATCAATTTCCCCGGCATGGCCCCCACATAGGTTCGCCGATGGCCCCTAATTTCGGCTTCATCTCGAACACCGCCCAGGGAAATCCGGGCAAAGGCCCGCCCGGTGGCCGCAGCCACGGACCGGGCCAGGGAGGTTTTCCCCACCCCGGGAGGCCCCACCAGACAGAGGATGGGCCCCTTGATTTTCTTCACCAGCTTCTGGACGGCCAGGTATTCCAGGATCCGCTCCTTGGGCTTTCTCAACCCATAGTGATCGCGGTCCAGGATCTCTTCGGCCTTTTTCAGGTCAATGTCCACCCGCCGCTTCCGATACCAGGGCAGGGCAACCAGCCAGTCCACGTAATTCCGGACCACGGTGGCCTCCGAGGACATGGGGGACATCATTTTAAGCTTGTCCAACTCCCGACGGACCATGGCCGAGGCTTCCCGGCTCATGCGTTTTTTGCGAATCCGCTTTTCCAACTCCTGGAATTCACCGAACTCGTCGTCCTCCCCCATCTCCTTTTTAATGGCCCGCATCTGTTCGTTGAGATAGTGGCGCTTCTGGAGCTTCTCCATCTGATCCTTTACCCGCCCCTTGATCTTCTGGGACATGGAAAAGACTTCAATTTCATTCTGGATGAGTTTGAGCAGCATGAAATAGCGCTGTTCAATGTCCCCGCATTCCA
>JAKSBM010000650.1 GCA_022361135.1 Desulfobacterales bacterium
GGCCCACAGCCCCTGGGCGGCGGCTTCTTCGTAGCCCGAGGTGCCGTTGATCTGGCCGGCCAGGAAGAGTCCTTCCAGCTTTTTGGTTTCCAGGGAGGGGGTCAGTTCCAGGGGATTGACATAGTCGTATTCAATGGCATAGGCCGGTCGCATGATCTGGGCCTCCTCCAGGCCGGGGATGGAGCGGACCACCTGGTATTGAATTTCCAGGGGCAGGCTGTTGCCCAGGCCGGAGATGTAGATCTCCTTGGAGTCGATGCCTTCGTATTCCAGGATGACGTGGTGGCTTTCCCGGTCGGGGAATTTGACGATTTTATCCTCAAAGCTGGGGCAGTAACGGGCGGATTGGCCCTTGATATGGCCCCCGTACAGGGCGGAGTGCTTGAGGTTGTCCCGGACCACTTCATGGGTTTTGGCATTGGTGTCCCCCATGTAGGAGGGCAGCATGGGGGTGGTGATCTCCGTGGTGGAGTAGGAAAAGGGAACCGGTTCCTCGTCGGATCCATGGAGGCGGAACTGTGAAAAATCAATGCTGTCCGCATGGAGCCGGGGCGGGGTGCCGGTTTTCATCCGTCCCATGTCCAGGTTCAGCCCGGCCAGGCTTTGGGCCAATTGGATGGAGGCAAATTCCCCGGCCCGTCCGGCTTCGATCATGGTGGCCCCGATGTGGACCGTGCCCCGCAGGAAGGTACCGGTGGTGATGACCACGGTTTGGGCCCCATAGGTGAAGCCGGTGTGGTCCAGGATGCCGGTGACCCGTCCGTCCTCCATGAGCAGTTCCTGGGCCATGGCCTGTTTGAGATCCAGGTTGGGACAGGTTTCCAGCACCGCCTTCATGTTCCGGGAATAGAGGTTTTTATCGTTCTGGGTCCGGGTGGAGTGAACCGCCGGTCCCTTGCGGGTATTCAAGGTCCTGAACTGGATGGCCGAGGTGTCGGAGATCCGGGCCATGGCTCCGCCCAGTGCATCCACCTCCTTGACCAATTGGCCCTTGGCCATTCCCCCGATGGAGGGGCTGCAGGGCATGGAGGCAATCTTGTCCATGTCAATGGTGAGCAGGAGGGTGGAACACCCCATGCGGGCAGCTGCCAGGGCGGCCTCGCAACCGGCGTGGCCGGCGCCGACCACGATCACGTCATATGTATTCTGATAAAAATTCATAACCCTCTATAATAAAATGGACACGGTTTTTGGTCAATGGGCAAGATCCCCATTTATTTTGATTTTTGGGCCTGGAAAATGTTAAAGTGTTGCCAGATGCCCCGGTCCGGGGTCAACCCAAAGTGAATAACCATTGATAATAAAACATGGATAAGAAAAAACGATATACCGATTATAACACGTACCTGCGGAATCTCTACGGAGAACGGGTGCAGAAAATCAGTGTGGATGCAGGCCTGACATGCCCCAACCGGGACGGCTGCCTTTCCCGCAAGGGATGTATCTATTGCAATGACAAGGGCTCGGGCACGGGCCGTTTTGCCCAGGGCATGGACATTACCCGCCAGATTGAAACCGGCCGCATCGGGGCCGTGAAAAAGTACAAGGCCAAAAAATTCCTGGCCTATTTCCAGTCCTATACCAACACCTATACCAGCACCGCCCACATGAAGGCCCTCTACGACGAGGCCCTGGCCTGCCCCGGCATGGTGGGCATGGCCGTGGGCACCCGGCCCGATTGCGTGGATGAAGAAAAATTGGATTTACTGGAATCCTATGCCCGGGATTACCTGGTCTGGCTGGAGTACGGCCTCCAGTCCGTCCACGACAGGACCCTGGAGATCATCAACCGGGGGCATTCCTTCCAGGATTTTGCCCGTGCCGTGGCCCTGACCCAAAACCGGGGCATCAACATCTGCACCCACATTATCCTGGGCCTGCCCGGCGAGGACCGGCAGATGATGCTGGACAGTGCCCGGGTCCTGGCGGACATGGGGATTAACGGCATCAAACTCCACCTCCTCTACGTGGTCAAGGATACCCCTTTGGATGAAATGTATCTGCGGGGGGATTACCAATGCCTGGAGCAGGCTGAGTATGTGGATCTGGTCTGTGATTACCTGGAGCGGTTGCCCAGGGAAATGATCATCCAGCGCATCACCGGCGATCCCCATGTGGAAGAATTGCGGGCCCCGGCCTGGGCCGCCGATTACCGGGATACCTTCAATAAAGTCCAGCGGGCCATGGAGGTCCGGGATTCCTACCAGGGCAAGGCATTGGAATCCTGAATCCAGGGTTTTCCCCGGGGGAGTTAACGGGTGTGGAAGCCCGGTGAGTGGGATTCCACAAATTCCCCTTGGATTTTCTGGATGATCAGACATTCCACCTGGTCCATCCCCTTCACAACGGCCAGGCCCTGGTCCACGGGCATGACCATGAGGGCCGTGGCCAGGCCGTCGGCCAGGGTGCAGTCCGGTGCAATGACCGTGGCGGAAACCACCTGGTTTTCCACGGGGTAGCCCGTTCGGGGATCGATGATGTGGGAATAGGTTTTGCCGTCCTTTTCGTAGAAATTTCGATAATTGCCCGAGGTGGCCACGGATTGGTTGTCCAGGGTGATGACCTTGAAAATGCCCTGTTGGCTGTATTTTTTGTTGGGCCGGCTGATGCCCACGGACCAGGTACGGCCCTTGCGGTTTTTGCCATGGGCCCGCAGTTCACCGCCGATTTCCACCAGATAGTTTTTAATTCCCCCCCGGAAGAGGAGTTCGCCAATGGCGTCCACCCCATAGCCCTTGGCAATGGAGCCCAGGTCCAGGGTGATGCCCGGCCGGGTTTTGGTCAGGCTTTGGTCCTGGATGCGGATGTGGGAAAAGCCCATGCGGGCCAGGGCCTGGTCCACGGCTTGGGCCGGGGGCAGTGCCGGTTTACGGTCCCGGGTGCCAAAGCCCCAGAGGTCCACCAGGGGTTTCACCGTTCCATCCCAGGCGCCCTGGGTTCTCTGGTGCAGCTCCTGGGCCCTTTTCACCACATGGTGGAAATCCCGGGAGATGCGCACGGCCTGGTTGGCCGGGCTGGCGTTGAATTTGGAAATTTCACTGTCCGGCCGGAAAATGGACATCTTCTGGTTCACCTCGTCCAGCCGGGTGTCTATTTTTTTCTGCCAGCCATGGCTGTCCACCGGCCCCTGGGAGATGAATTTCACCGTGTAAAAGGTGCCCATGGTTTGTCCGGTGAGGGTGTATTGTTTGGCACGGCCCTGGACCGGGGCCAGGCAGAACAGGCAGATGACAGCGGCCCACAGGACCTTGGATTTTATTTTCATGGATTTTTCTCCGGGGTTGGGTTTGGGGCCCATTCTATCCCCGCCGGGGGACGGGGTCAAGGCGGGCCGTGTCCATAAATTTTCCACCCCGGAAAGATGCAACGTGATATGATTCGGTTTGGCCGGGTGAACAGACCGGCCCTTCATCCGAATTCCTATGATAGAAACGGGCCGTGATCGGTTTCGCGCCGCCGGCCCCAAGATTAACCGGTCCGGCACATCGGACCCTCCAGGGGAACATCCATGGGATCTGTATTTGATTTGCCCAACATCCGCAGGTTTATGGCCTTTCGGATTCTCTTCAACTCTCGGTTCTACTATCCGATTTTTACCATTTTATTTTTGGATTTTGGCCTCACCGTGGCCCAGTTTTCAATCCT
Organism: Desulfobacterales bacterium; assembly: GCA_022361135.1. Next base: position 3,646 of record JAKSBM010000650.1, read on the forward strand.
CAATGCGGTGTGGGCCGCCACCATCGTCCTGGCCGAAGTCCCCTCCGGGGCCTTTGCCGATGTGGTGGGACGGAAACGACTGGTGGTCTTTGCCGCCGCCGTCATGGTGGTGGAGGTGGGCCTCATTGCCTTCATGCCCAAATCCAACCCCGGCCTGGTCTTTTCCGTTTTCCTGGTGAACCGTGTCCTTTCCGGCCTGGCCGAGGCCGCCGCCTCGGGGGCCGACGAGGCCCTGGCCTACGACACTCTCAAGGAAGAGGGACTGGAAGATCAATGGGGACTGGTCCTGGAAAAGACCATGAAGTATCGTTCCCTGGGATATGTTTTGGCCACGGTGGTGGGGGCGGCGGTCTACGATCCCTCCCTCATGGGGCAATTGGCTTCGGCCCTGGGCCTTTCCATTGTCCCGGACCAGGACATGACCCTGAGATTTCCCCTCTACCTCACCTTTGTTCTGGCCCTCCTGGCCCTCTACGCCACCCTGGGCATGTCCGAGGGCCGGGCCTGGAAAAATCGAGATCCCCGGGATGTCCCCCGCCTTTCCCAGGCCTTTGGGAAAACCCTGGGGGCCGGAGTTTGGATTTTGAAAACCCCCTTTGTCCTCAAGGTTATTCTCTTCGGCATGCTCGCCGACGGGGTGATCCGCATGGCCATCACCCTCTCCAGCCAGTATTACCGGATGATTGAAATCCCGGAATCCCTCTTTGGTATCCTGGGGGCCATGGTGGCCCTCATGGGCATGGTCATCCCCAAGGTGGCCCGGCGGGTGGCCGAGGCCAGGACCCCGGATCAGAACCTGTGGCTCACCGCCGGCTTGGCCGCCCTGGGGCTATACACCATGGGGCTTTTCTGGCCCTGGTTCGGGGTGGTCCCCGCCCTGGTGGCCTTCGGGGCCATGACCTTTAATTCCTTTTTCGTCTCCTATTACATCAACCGGGAAACCGATTCCCACCACCGGGCCACGGTCCTCAGCTTCAAGGGGCTTTCCTACAATGTGTCCTACGGTCTTTTGGGTGTGGTCTATGCCCTGGCCCTGAAATCCCGCCGGGCGGTTCTCATGGGAGACGGCGTGGAAACCGGATTGGAGAACCAGGTCTTCATGGACACCTTTCCCTGGTTTGGGTGGTGTTTCATGGGGGGATTTGTTCTTCTGGCCTTGGTTTATGGGTTGGTTGGGAGGCGGAGGTGATTTTCGGCGCCAGTTGACTGGGATCGGGCAGCCATCCCTCCATGGCAGATTCATGGATAGGGGGGAAGGGCTGTGCCCCAATGGCTTTATCCCTTCGGAAATCATTATCTCACCCGTTCCGGGATGGGGATGATTTGTTTTGAATTGTTTTTTTTCTATGGCTTTCTATCTGTTTAATCTTCGTTCTTCATTTGGATGCGTTGAAAAACACCAGTTCAGGGTTGGGGCCTGAACCCGGCAACGACGGGGGGAGGAAGATTCCGCTACCACCGTTACGGTCGTCGTGACCGCAACGCCTGCCAAGGGCCCCGTCCCATTCGTCCTGAAGCTGCCGGGGCCCTTAACGCCCGCTCCACCTCCCTCCCCCCGCCGTCGCCTGATTCTCCGGGTGTGATTGGCAAATCATACAATTAATGGTGTTGGCAAGGTTTTTAATCTCTTAAAGTTCTTAAAATAATATGCCAATTGAATGGATTTAAACTTCATGCATGTGGTGGTTCAGGTGAATTTTAGCCCATGGTTTGGGAACATCTTTTTTAGAAGTGCCATCGCGTTGAGGGGGGAACCCGGCAAGCTGATCCTCCGGGGGGATTTCCGAAAGTCGTTTTTTGTGACTGAAGTGGTTGGCTTTTAAGTTGGAATAGCAGAATGGTGCATATTCTGTTTTGGGCTGGGTGGAATGATGGGGTCAGTTCCATTTAATGGAATTCATTGGTCCGGGGAGAGTCGGATTGTGCCGGAGGAGGGAATCTCCGTGGTGGTGATTCATTTCCCCCGGCCTATGGATTTTTAATCCTTTAGAAATTTATCCACCCCCAGATCCAACTCCTTGCCCGGCAGGGCCATGAGGGTGGAGGTGCCGTGGGTGATGATTTTACCCTTTTCATCCACCACCTGGGCCTGGGCGTAGGAGATGGTGCGGCCGGGCTTGATGCAGATTCCCTGGGCCGTTAATTGTCCGGAGACCACCGGGGAGAGGTAGTTGAGTTTCAGGTCCACATTGACCAGGCCGGTGTCCTGGGGCAAGCGGAGGAAGGCGGCCCAGAAGGTGGCGGTGTCGATGAGTGTGGCCAGGACCCCGCCGTGGACGATGTTGTAGGGCTGGAGGTGGCATTGGTGCAGGGCCATGCCGATGTCGGCCTTGTCCATTTCAATGTGGTCCAGGGTCATGTGCATGTGGGAGGGGTAGTGGCTGGTGCGAACGGTTTCCTTGAGGCGGTGGATGTATTCTGGATTGGGGCGGTTCATGGGCACTCCTTGGTAAAATTTGTGTAAATATTACTTGTGTGCGAACTATTTGGCCGATTTAAATCACATATACAATTTTTTGAGTAATTCCCGGAGCATCATGGCTTCGGCCGGGCTGAGTTTGGAAAGAAACCCCTGGTTGGCCGATTGGATGATTCCACGGATGCCGGCTCCTTTTTTCCGGCCCAGGGGGGTGAGGCAGATGCGGACAGCCCGCCTGTCTTCGGGGTCGTCCCGGCGTTCCACCAGGCCGGATTTGACCATGCGGTCCAGGGTGCCGGTGAGGGTGGCGCTGTCCAGGTGGGCGGTTTTCCCCAATTGTTTGGCAGAAATCTGGTCGTCCCGGACCAGGCAGGCCAAGACCAGGGCCTGGGCCGAGGTGACGCCAAAGGGGGCGACCTGGTCCCGCCAATGTCGGGTTCCGGCCTTTCCTGCATTGGCCAGTTGGAAAAAGATGCACTCTTCGGGTTCCATGGTGTCTCCATGTGATTGTATTTTGTATGCGAGATAAAACTATGCCCAGAGGGCCATGGATGTCAATGGGAAAATAAAATTTAGATCAGGGGATAAAAAGGGTGGGGGTGACCACGGCATGGCATTTACAGGCCGTGGAGACCAGGGTTTTTCCGGGGTGGTCCAGGATTTGGGCCAAAAGGCCCAGCATTTCCATGGGTTTGAGGCCGCCCACCCCCGGGAAGAGCTGGTGGCTTTGGAGGACCTGGTGGCGGAAGCCCTGGGGATGGAGGTGGGCCAGGTATTCGTGCATGGCCTGCTTCCGGGGTTCCCGGGTGATGGAGCAGATTTCGGCGGGCTCGCTGCAATTGTCCGGGCAGAGGAAACTGGCATGGCTGGTGTATAGGTGGCCGTCTTCCCCCTTGTGGAGGTTGGGGAGGGCGGAAAGCAGTCCTTCCGGGGTGGGGCCGATCATGAAATGCGGGTCCCCCAGCTGGCGGCGGCACCATTCCCAGACCAGGTGCTGGGGGAGGCAGGGGATGATCCAGTCCACCCGGGCGCCGGGGGCCAGGTATTGGTCCAGGAAATCAATGCCGTTGCCCCGGCAGGCAACGATGTTGGCCATGGCCTTGGCTTCGGCCAGTTTTGTGGGATCCTTTTCCACCACCACCAGGCGGCAGTCGGGTTTCCGTTGGGCAATGCGTTTGACGGCCAGGCGGCCGAAATGGCCGGCGCCGATGATCCAGATGGTTTCCATGACCCTGCATTATCCCAACGGCAATGGGGCCTGTCAAGGAGATGGTGAATTATCCGGTACCACCTCCCCGAACCGGGCATTCCCCAGGTATCTGCCCCGGTCCACGGTGGGCCGGCCGTTGACCCAGACCGTTTCAATGCCCCTGGGGCGGGAGGCTGTTTTTTCCCGGCTGGTGGTGTCCTCAATGGTGTTTGGATCAAAGAGGACCAGGTCGGCCCGGTTGCCGGCCTTTAAAATGCCCCGGTCTCCAAGGCCCAGCCATTGGGCTGTGTTGCCGGTGATCTTGGCCACGGCCCCTTCCAGGCTCAGCCAGCCCTTGTCCCGGGCAAAACGGCCCAGAATTCTGGGAAAGGCCCCGTAGGACGCCGGGTTGGGAAATCCCTTCCCCTTGAGCAGGGTGTCGGTTTCAAAGAGGGTGCAGGGATGGGTGGCCAGCTGGGCCATGATCTGGTCTTCTTCGTCCGAACCGCTGTATCCATAGGTGAGTTGGAGGGCCTGGCCCCCGCTTTTCCGGATGAGTTCCAGGATGGCGTCCAGGGGGTGGCAGCCCATGTCCCGGGCGATTTGGGTCAGGTCCATGCCATTGTATTTCTCGCCCCCCGGGTAATGGGCATCCATGATTTGGACATCATCGTAGGAAAAGCCCAGGAGTTTGGTGGTGAGTTGGAGTTCCAGCTTGAGGCGGCGGATGGACCAGGGGGTTTGCAGGTGGTTGTCCAGGTCGGCCATGAACCAGTCGGGGATGAATACGTTGAGGTAGGAGTTGCCGCAGTGGTGGGGGTAAATATCCCACATGACCCGGGCTCCCTTTTCCCGTGCCCTTTCCACCATGGATATGGCCTTGTCCGCCGTTTTCCAACTGGACCTTCCCACAAAGATGAAATGGGAAATCTGGAGTTTTACCCCGGTTTCCAGGGCAATGTCCAATGCCTCCTCCAGGGCTTTGAGGTTGTGGGGTCGTCCCAGGAAGGGGATGATGGGATAGCCCATGGAATACCGGGAATAGGCCTTGAGGTGGACGGAAAGCAGCTTGTCGGCCTGGGCCGTTACCCGGGCCAGGGCCAGGAGCCCCTCCCGGGGGGAGAACATGCCCGGGGGATACATGAGTCCCAGTGACAGGCCGTGGGCGCCCTGGTCCATGGCCTTTGCCGCCATGCGGGCCATGTCTTCAAGGCCTTGGGCGTCGGGCCTTTTTTTCAGGTCCCGGGTCACCATGAGGTGGAGGGGGCCGTGGCCCACCAATTGGATGGTGTTGAAGAGCAGGCCCGGTCCCCCGGCCAGCTGGTCCAGGAAACCGGCCATGTCGGTCCAGGCAAAATCCATGGGCTCCGGGAGGACAAACTCGGCAAATTCCTGGAGGATGGGCTGGATCTCCGTGGGGGAGGGGGCCGGGGAAAAGCCGCAATGGCCCGTGACCAGCGTGGTAATCCCCTGTTCCATCACCGGATGAAGAACATCGGGGTGGTCGGCCAGGGGGAGCATCCAGTCAAAGTGGCTGTGGCAGTCGATGAAGCCCGGGGCCAGGGCCAGGCCCCGGGCATCCAGGACCTTTTCGGTCCGGGGCAGATCCCTTGTACCCTCCCCGGGGATGACGGCTTCAATGTGCTGGTTGGAAATGAGGACATGACCGGGAAAGGCGGCTTCACCGGTTCCGTCGATGATGCGGGCATTGGAAATGAGAAGATCGGACATCATGGCCTCCTTGGGATGACGGGTGGAATGGAACATGCTGCCGTTGGAAAATGTTCTGTTTAGGTAGCATGTTCCCCCGGGTGAAGCAAGCCGGAACAGGACCGGTGGCTTGGGGTGGAAGGGCCTGTGAAATTTGACCTTTCCCAGGGGCTGTGCTACCATCCCAGCCCCATGATTAGCCTTCATTTAACCCCCTGACTCGAATATTTCATGGCCATTTGCTCCCAGGAATTTGTGCGTGTGGATCGGGAAGATCGCCGGTTCTTTTTTCACCACTTGATCGGGACGCAAATCCAGGTGGATACCCGGGTTGGAAAATAAGAGAAAATTCCCATGCAGCTCTATATTGATTTTAAGGAAATGGCCCGGGTGTTTGCCACGGCCGGTGCCCAGGGGCGGAACCAGCTTTTTGAGCATGAAACCTATGCCCTGTTGGCCGCCCTGGGAGCGGAGTCGGTCCCGGATAACGTGCTTTTGACCCGGACCCAGCGCCTCACCTCCGACGCCCTGTCCCCCTTCCTGGGGGACCATGTGGTCCTCAAGGTGGTGAGCCCGGATGTGGTCCATAAATCCGATGTGGGCGGGGTGAAAAAGGTGCCCAAAATGGCGGGAAAGGTCCGCTCCAATGCCCGGCGCATGGTGGATGGGGTCACGGATCAATTTGCCGCCCATCTGGAAGCCCACCCCGACCAGATGGCCGATCATTTCCAGGGGCTGTCCGGGGAGGCCTTGAAGGAAGCGGTGAATCGCAGGATACTGGGCGTTCTCATCACCCAATACCTGCCCCCGGATTCCGATGCCCTGGGCAATGAACTCCTGGTGAGTCTGCGCTGGACCCGGGAATTCGGCATGGTCATCACCGCAGGGCTTGGCGGCCGGGACACGGAACTCTATGCCGAGCGCTTCCGCAGGGGGCAGGCCGTGGTGTCCGCCTCCACCGCCCATGTGAGCGCCCGGGAATTTTTTGAGCTGTTTAAAACCACCATTGCCTATGAAAAATGTGCCGGACTCACCCGGGGCAACGAGCGGCTGGTTTCCGACGAACAACTTTTGGAATGCTTTGGGGCCTTCATTGCCGTGGGCAATCATTTTTCCCCCCTGAATCCCCAGGCCGCCTACGTGATCCAGGAGTTGGAGGTGAATCCCTTTGCCTTTGTGGATTATGAAATGGTGCCCCTGGACGGGCTCTGCCGTTTTTCCAAAGCCTTTACCCCCGAGGTTCCCCGAGGCATTGAGCGCATCGGAAACCTGGTCCATCCTGAAAGCTTTGCCATCATCGGGGTGAGTGCCGCCAAGCAGAATTTCGGTCGCCATATCCTGGGCAATGTCCTCAAGGCCGGATTTGATCCTTCCAGGATGACCATTATTTCCCCTGCGGCCTCGGAGATTGACGGGGTGGCCTGTGTTCCGACCCTGGCCGAGCTGGAACCGGTGGATCTGCTGGTCATTGCCGTGGGGGCCGGACAGGTGCCCGACCTCATGGATGAAATCATCGACCACGGCAAGGCCAAAAGCGTCATTCTCATCCCCGGAGGAATGGGGGAGACCGAGGCCTCCCGGGAACGGGCCGAGCAGGTGATCCAAAAAATCAAGGCCGCCCATGCCGAGGCCGACGGCGGTCCGGTTTTCCTGGGGGGGAATTGCCTGGGCATGATTTCCCGTCCAGGGGGCATGGA
>JAKSBM010001045.1 GCA_022361135.1 Desulfobacterales bacterium
CCCCCACCGCCCTGATCCTGAGCCGCCAGAAGCTGCCCAACCTGGATCTTTCCGGCAAGAACGGGGAATTCCACCACGGTGCATACATGATCCGGGATTGCGGCGATGCCGCCGACATGATCCTCATTGCCACCGGCTCCGAGGTTCACATCTCCCTGGAAGCGGCCGAAACCCTGGAAAAGGACCACGGCATCAAGGCCAACGTGGTTTCCATGCCCTCCTGGGAATGGTTTGAAAAGGCACCCGCCCCCTACCGGGAACGGATCCTGCCCTCCACCATCACCAAGCGTCTGGCCGTGGAAGCCGGCATCTCCATGGGCTGGGAAAAATATGTGGGCGATGAAGGTCGCGTGATTTCCATTGAGTCCTTTGGCGCCTCCGCCCCCGGTGGCACCGTGCTCAAGGAATTCGGCTTCTCCGCTGAAAACATTGTGAAAAACGCCCTGGAACTGGCCGGCAAGGCCGAATAAGCCAGGGATATAGATAGCGGGGCGCCCGGATGGGCTGCCCCCACCCGGTTGAAGGACATGGGGGCTCGCATCCGCAAGGATGGCGGGCCCTCCTGCTTCTCCGGGATCGAACCCCAGGCCTTGGCCTGACATCGAGGAGGTTTCCATGATTATCCCCGTTCAAACCCAGTCCCGGACCCAGATGCTGGACATCACATCCCAGGTGCGGGAAGCCGTTGCCCAGACCGGGATTGAAAACGGCCTGGTCCACGTGACATCCCTCCACACCACCGGCGCCATCACCATCAATGAAAATGCCGATCCGGACGTGGAAACCGATATTCTGAACACCATCAATAAGATCGTCCCCTGGGACGACAACTTCCGGCACATGGAGGGCAACTCCGCCGCCCACATTAAGGTGAGCCTTTTTGGCCCGTCGGAACTCATTCCCCTGGAAGGGGGGCGGCTGGTCCTGGGGACCTGGCAGGGGATTTTCTTCTGCGAGTTTGACGGCCCCCGGTCCCGGAAGGTCAATGTAACGGTTTTACCCGGGTAATGCCCGGCCCCGAGAGAAGAGGTTTCTTGCCCGCATTTTGAAAACATTCATTGTAAAACATCGCTATGCCCTGACCTTTGTCGTGATCAGTCTGATTTTCAGCCTGGCCATGGCCTGGTATTTCCGGGACGGGTCCGTCCCCTTTCCCCAGGAAAAGCTGGGACGGGTTCCCCTCACCCTGGAAGAGGAGGAATGGATCCGGAATAACCCGGTGATCTCCGTGGGGGTGGACCTGGATTTTGTCCCCATTGAATACCTGGATGAAAATCTGGAATACACCGGGGTGGCCGGGGATTTCCTCAAATTGGTGGAGCAGCGCACCGGCCTGAGGTTCGACATTGACACCGATCATTCCTGGGACGAAAGTTTCCAGCGGGTGCGGGAGGGGAAGATCCACATGGTGGGTGCGGCGGTGCCCTCTCCCCAGCGTAGGGAATTCTTGGATTTTTCCCTGCCCTTTGCCTCCCTCTCCGGGGTGATCATCGTAAAGAAGAACGTCTCCGAGCCCATGGATCTGGACAAGCTGCGGGGGATGCGGGTCACCGTGGTGAACAAGTATATCTGGCAGGATATCCTGGAGGATGAATATCCGGAGCTGGAGCTCAGTCCGGCCCCCAACATCGAAACCGCCCTGAAAAAGGTCTCCTTCGGCATTGCCGATGCCATGGTGGGCTATCTGCCCTCGGCTTCCCATTATATCGAACGGCTGGGGATTTCCAACCTGGAGGTCTCCGGGGATACGGTGCGTAGCCTGAACATCTCCTTTGCCGTGAACAAGGATGTGCCCCACCTGGTGGACATTCTCAACCGGGTGTTGGAGTACACCCCCGAGGTCCAGAAGAAACAGATTGTCCGGCGGTGGATCAGTTTGGAATGGCGGTCGGCCCAGAACCTGCGCCGCATTGCCAAGGTCCTGGTTCCCGGGGTCTCCCTGGGGGTCTTTATCCTCATTGCCATCATCATCTGGAACCGTTCCCTGAAACGCCAGGTCACCCAGCGTACGGAGATCCTCAACCGGGAGCTGGCCCAGCGGACCCGCATGGAAACGGCCCTGCGGGAAAGCGAGGAAAAGTATAGAAGTATCTTTGGCAACATCCAGGACGTCTACTTTGAAATCACGGCCCGGGGCCGGATTCTGGAGATTTCCCCCTCCATAGAAAAGGTGTTTGGGTACGGCCGGGATGAGGTCATGGATGCCAGCATCAAGCAGATGTTTGCCCGGCCCGAGGAATACGAGGCCATGATGGAGCAGGTCCTGCGGGAGGACCGGGTGGTGGATGTGGAAACCCTCATGGCCCAGCCCAACCGGAGTCAGCTCACCTGTTCCCTCAGCGCCATGCTGGTGCGCAATGAGCGGAACCGGCCCGTGAAAATCATCGGCTCCATCCGGAACATCTCCGACCGGGTCAAGGCCCAGCGGGATTTGAAAACCGCCTACCATGAATTGGAAAAGCGGGTGGAGGAGCGCACGGCCGAACTCCAGGAGACCAACCAGGAGTTGAACAAGGCCATGGAGGCCGCCGACGCCGCCACCCGGGCCAAGTCCAATTTCCTGGCCAACATGAGCCATGAGATCCGCACCCCCCTCAACGGGGTGATTTCCGCTTCGGAACTGGTGATGAACGAGTCCCCCTCGGGGAAGATCGCCCGGTATATCCAGATCATCCACACCTCGGGCCATGCCCTGTTGGGGGTCATCGACGATATTCTGGACTTTTCCAAGATCGAGGCGGGCAAGCTCACCCTGGAGGTCCATTCCTTCCATTTGGGCCGGCTCATCGGCCAGGTCACGGATTTGTTCAAACATCGCATGACGGAAAAGGGATTGCGCTTCAAGGTGGACATGGGCCCGGA
>JAKSBM010000554.1 GCA_022361135.1 Desulfobacterales bacterium
GCGATTCGGGTCAGGCGGATTGCACCGTATTGATCAGGCGGCCGATGTTCTGGATTTCCACCTCCATGGAATCCCCGTCCTGGATAAAGACCCGGGGGTTCCGGGTATAGCCCACCCCTGACGGCGTGCCCGTGAGGATGACCGAGCCGGGTAGGAGAGTGGCATCCTGGGAGAGGAAGGAGATGATTTCTGCAATGGTGAAGATCATGTCCGAGGTGTGGCTTTCCTGCATGGTCTCTCCGTTGAGCTTCAAGGAGAGATTCAGATCCTGGGGATCGGGGATTTCATCGGCGGTAACCATGGCCGGTCCCAGGGGGCAGAAGGTGTCGAAGCTTTTGGATTTGACCCATTGCCCGGCTCCGGCGTGCTTCTGCCATCTCCGGGCGGAAATATCATTGGCACAGGTATAGGCAAAAACATGGTCCAGGGCCTGGTCCACGGGGATGTTTTTGCCGGGCTTGCCTAGGATCACCGCAAGCTCCACCTCGTAATCCACCTCGGGTTTGGCCTGGCAGGAGGTGGGGATGATCACCGGGGTGCCATGGGCGGTCACAGAGGCCGGACTTTTCATGAACAGGGCCGGGTGGGGGGGCAGTTCCATGCCCACCTCTGCGGCATGGGCCCGGTAGTTCAGGCCGATGCAGAAAATGGCCCGGGGATCCACCGGTGACAGCAGGGTCTCAACCGGGACCCGTTCCCCCGTGTCCTTTAAATCGGTGAAGTCATTGCCGGCCAGTCGGATGGCCTGGTTGTTTTCAAAGTGGTGGCCGTAGGAGATGATCTGGTCCGGGCCGATGAAGCGGATGATTTCCATGAATTTCCTCCATGAATACAAAAAGCGCCCTCCCCGTGGGGGAGGACGCTTTTCGGGGGTGGTTTAATCGATATTATCTGGTTTCTACCACAGTTTCAGGCTGGGAGAAATCCTTGACCCGGGATTTGTTGGTGGCCAGCAGCACGATGAGACCGGCATAGAAGGCCACGGCAATCCAGGTGCCGATGTTCATGATGCCGCGGGACTGCCAATAGAGGAAGGAATAGCCCAGGGCTCCGGGGATGAAGCAGTAGTAGAGGAAGACCATGAAGGTTTTCCGAACCACCACACCTTCCTTGCCCAGCAGGCCAACCACGGCCGAGGCGGCAACGATGTTGTGGATACAGATGGTATTGCCTGCGGCGCCGCCAACGGCCTGGAGGGCCGTGATCCATGCGGGCCAGCTCAGGGCGTTGCTGGCCAGGGCCGGGTTGCCGTCCACAATGAGCTGTGCCGTTTTGAACTGGAACAGGGAGAAGGTCATGTTGGAGACGGTGTTGGAACCGGCCACAAAGGCACCCAGACCACCGATGACCGTGGAGAACAGGGGCCACATGCCGCCGGTGAGGGCGTAGGTGGCTGCGGCCAGGGCATAGGGCATTTTTTCAAACCCGGCGGAACCGCCGCCGGAGTTGATGAAGACCTGGACCATGGGCACGGTGAAGATCAAGGCGGATCCGGCACCGATGATGGTCTTGGTGGAAGCCTTCCAGGCCCGGGCATAGGCATCGCCCTTCATTCCATGGAGGAAGAAGGTGAGCAGGGAAACCACAACAAATACGGAACCCGGAGAGTAGCCCACGGCAATCTTGGAGCTGATGCCGGCAATGGCCGGGAATTTAATGGTCAGGGATTTCAGGAATGCGGTCACCGGGGGGATCAACCGGGTGATGAGCAGCAGGGCGGCGATCATCACATAGGGAGACCAGGCCATGAAGGAGCTCATGCCGCCGGGTTTTCCGATGTCCTTGATTTCAATGGAACCGGTCCAGCCCTCTTCCCATTCTTCCTTGGGGCGGAAGTCCCAGGGCTGTCCCTTGGGCAGGAGGAAACCGTTTTTGGCAGCCATGATGACGATGAACAGGCCGATGCCGCCACCGATCATGGAGGGGAACTCCGGTCCGATGAAGGTGCCCACCAGGACGTAGGGAACGGTCATGGCAAAGGCGGCGAAGATGGCGAAGGGCCATACGGCCAGACCTTCGGAAAAGCTTTTGTTCCGGCCGAAGAGTTTGGTGAGAAAGGCCACCAGGAATAGGGGGATCAAGGCACCACCGACAAAGTGGATCAGGGCCACCTTGGCGGCAATGAAGTTGATGAAGGAATCATATGCAGCAGAGTTCACGGCGCCGGCGGCATCCACAATGTTGAAGCCCAGCTTGGCCGCATATTCGTTGACGATGGATTCGGAGCCCGAGCCCAGGCCGGAACCGATGCCCACCCGCATGGGGGTACCCACGGCACCAAAGGAAACCGGGGTGGACTGGATGATGAGGCCGGAAACCACAGCGCCCAGGGCGGGGAAGCCCAGGCCCACCATGAGGGGAACGGCCACGGCTGCAGGGGTACCAAAGCCGGAAGCCCCTTCAATGAAGCAGCCAAAGAGCCAGGCCACGATGATAACCTGGATCCGGCGGTCCTTGGTGATGTCGGTGAAACCCCGGCGGATCTGCTGGAGGGCACCGCTTTCCTGGAGTGTGTTCAGGAGTAAGATGGAACCAAATATAATGTAAAGCAGGCCGATGGCCACCACCAGCCCTTTAACGGTGCCGCCCAGGATCTGTGCGCCGGACAGGCCCCAGATGAAATATCCCACAATGACAACCGTAATATAGGAAAGGGGCATGGCCCGTGATGCCGGCCACTTCATCCCCACCAAAAATACCGCCACCACAATAATGGGCAGCAGCGCCAGAAAACCTTGCAAACCTACACTCATTTCTTTTCCTCCTGTAACACCAGATTCAGAATCAGTTCAATTAGCGCGCAACGCACATCCGCTCGTGTTCACTTTTCCGCATCGGGGGGTTGCCAGGTCGGTGCTGCAAAGATTGGCAAGACAGGACCCGTGAACAAGACGCCCAACATTAGGATAGGAAAATCGGCCTTGTCAAGTCGGATTGCGGAAAAAGTAAGTGTGAAATCCCTTGTCCCATAAGGCTTTTAACGGTTTTGTTTGTTTTTGTATTATGGGTTTTCTGCTGAAATTGTAAAAAAAAATACATAAAATTTTTTATTTAGGGCATTTTACTCACAAAAATAGCTAAAAACACAAAAACTTGAACACCTTTCATATTCCACAAGAGGCCCGGGAATTCATTTGACATCCCGGCTTGAAAACATTAAACCAGTCCCATTGATAGGCAGGAAACTCTATTTCAACTAGTGTTTTTTATTAATCTGAAGGCTTTCGGCCCCGGGGTCGTTGGCCTGTTTAAATTGAGAGACAACGGATATGGGCGGTTTTTTCGGGTGTACTTCCAAGGAAGCATGTAACAAGGAACTTTTTTACGGAACAGATTATCTGTCCCATCTGGGAACCAAGCGGGGGGGCCTGGCCACCCTGGACACGGACGGTTTCCACAGAACCATTCACAGTCTGGAGAATGCCTACTTCAGATCCAAATTTGAGTCCGATCTGGACGAGCTCAGCGGCAACATGGGCATTGGCGTAATTTCCGACACCGATCCCCAGCCCATTATCATCCATTCCCACCTGGGTACATTCGCCATGGTCACCGTGGGCAAGGTGGCCAACCTGGATGAACTGGTGGCCCAGGCATACAAACAGCACCTCCACTTTTCCGAAACCAGCCAGGGCAGCATCAACCCCACGGAGTTGGTGGCCACAATCGTCTGCCAGGGCGCTTCCTTTAAGGAGGGACTGGAAAAGGCCCAGGCCCTGGTAAAGGGTTCCTGTTCCATGCTCCTCCTCTGCGAGGAGGGTATCTATGCAGCCCGGGACCGTCTGGGCAGAACCCCCATCGTCATCGGCCAGCGGGACAATGCCTATGCAGCCTCCTCGGAATCCTCGGCCTTCACCAACCTGGGATTTGAAACCGCCCACTATGTAGGGCCCGGTGAAATTGTCCGCCTCACCGCCGAAGGCATGGAACAGATCACCCCGCCCGGGGACAAGATGCAGGTTTGCTCCTTCCTCTGGGTATACTATGGATATCCCGCATCCTCCTATGAAGGCATCAACACCGA
>JAKSBM010000275.1 GCA_022361135.1 Desulfobacterales bacterium
CAATGGCCTCCCTGGAGGCCTGGGCCACGTCGGGGAAGCTTTCGTCGATCTTGGAGAGCTGGCGCAGGTTCTCCGCCGTTCTCAGGATGAGGCGGGCAAAGTCGCCCTCGGCATAGTCGGATTTATCCATGACCTCGTCCCAGGGCGTATCCAGGGCCCAGGCATACATCATCATGGCCGGTTGGATATAGAGGTTGGGCGCGGGGAATCCCTTTTTAAGCAGATGGATGGCAAAGGGTTTCAGCCCCTTTCTCATCTCCAGGAAGCATTCCTTGAGCCGCTGGGGCAGGCTGTCGTGGTAAAGGGGATCGTCCTTGAACTCCTTTTCATTGACAAAGGCGGCCATGATGGCGGCCAGGAGCACGGGATCCGAAGGCAAAAGCCCCAGGCGGATGGACTGGGCCACCAGGACCGGGGAGTCGATGCGCAGCTTGGATGCCCAGATGCCGTCTTCGGTGAGTTCGCCCTTCTCCGTGACGTAGTTTTCATCCTTGAGAAAGGCCATGTGTTCCTGGAAATCCTTCCAGAGGAATTCCGCATCCCGTCCGTATTTTTTCCGGGCCCGTTTGGCGGCCTTGGCCTTTTTCCCGGCCAGGACCAAAAATGAGGCAAAGCTGTTGTTCAACAGCATGTGCACCTGTTCCGGGGAGTGGGAAAGAAGCAGGTTCAGGACCATGGAAAAATTGATTTTGATCTGGGAATCCACATCCTTGGGCGGTGCCTTGACCAGCTGGCCCACGTAGGACAGGTCCATGAATTTGCCCGGCAGCATCATGGCAAAACCGATTTTATCCATGCCCCGGCGGCCGGCCCGGCCGGTCATCTGCTGGAATTCCGAAGGATCCAGGGCGGCAAAGTCGGAGCCGTTGAAGCGATCGGAGTTCAGGACCACCACGGAGCGGGCCGGGAAGTTCACGCCGGCGGCCACGGTGGAGGTGGCAAACATGGCGTTGAGCAATCCCTTGGCCATGAGGGTTTCCACCACCACCTTCCAGGTGGGCAGATGGCCGCTGTGGTGGCCGGCGGTGCCGGTTTCTTCCAGGTAGCGGCGCTGGGGATGGTCCCGCAAATGGGGATTGTCCTTGACCAATTCCTTGAGGGTCTCCTTGAGGGCGGCCCGTTTTTCCGGGGTCTGGGCCAGGAGTTTGCCGTTGCACCGTTTCACGGCCATGTCGCACTCGGCCCGGGATTTGAGGAAAAAGATGGCCGGCAGCAGGTCATATTGGTTCATGACGTCCAGGATCTGGGCGAAATCGGGCAACCGCCCCGGAGGCGCCATGATGGGGGGCCTGCGGTCATTGACGTATTGGTAGACCTTTTTGTGGAGCCGGGCCTTTTTCATGTGGCCCCGGCGTGGCGTATACTCGTCGTTGTTCCGTCTTTTCTCCTGTTCCAGCAGGGGATAGAGGGTGCCGTCGGGGTGGAGGAATAGGGGGTGCAGGGGCACGGGCCGGTTGTGGTTTTCCACGATGCGGCAGGGTTTGTCCCGGATGGTGGAGAGGATCC
>JAKSBM010001035.1 GCA_022361135.1 Desulfobacterales bacterium
CTGGCAGCTCTATGGCAGTGGGCGGCCTGGGCGTTTTCCGACCTGGTGGTGGCAGCGCCCCTGGAGACCCTGTCTGCAGTCCTGGCCCTGGTGTCGGATTCAGATTTTATCTTCAACCATTTCCTGGTGACCCTCGGGCGCATGGCCCTGGCCCTGGCTGTTGGGATCGGGGTGGGCGGTATCCTGGGCATCGCCGCCGGCCTTGCACCGGGAGTTCGACCCTTGGTTGAACCGTTGCGGTGGATGCTCATGACCGTTCCCGGGGTGGTGATTGTGGTGGTATTCATGCTCTGGTTCGGCATGGGGACGGCCATGGTGGTGGCCATTGCCGCCAGCATGGGGGCACCGGTGATCTTTGTCCATGTGGCCGATGCCATGGCCCTGGCCGACGAAGACCTGCTGGAAATGGCCCGGGTCTACAGGTTCGGGTTCAGGGGGCGGTTGATTCGGATTTATGCCATGGCCGTTGCCGGCCCTTTTTTTTCAGCCTTGGTGGTGGCAGCGGGTAACACCGTTCGGGTGGTGGTTTTGGCCGAGGTCCTTGGGGCCAATCAAGGATTGGGCCATTGCCTGGCCATGGCGCGCACCCATCTGGATACCCCGGTCCTTTACGCCCTGGCACTGATCTCCATGTCAATGGTCGGGGGGATGGAGTTTTTTGTGCTCAGGCCACTGGAAAAACGTCTGGTGTGGAAGGGATGAGTCGGATGGTATTGGAATGTATCAATCTGGAAAAACGATACGGCAGCCATATGCTTTTTACCGGTTTGAACCTGGCATTGGGAAAGGCCGAGATCATCGGCATTTTAGGCACCAGTGGAAGGGGTAAATCCAGTCTGCTCAAGATCGCAGCCGGTCTGGTTGCACCCACCAAAGGAAAATGCCGGGTTCATGCCGGCCCTGTGGGGTATGTGTTTCAGGAGCCCAGGCTGCTGCCCTGGTATTCGGCTCTGGACAATGTGGCCCTGGCCCTTTTGCCTTTAGGATACACCATTTCTTCGGCCCGGCAACGGGCCGGGCAATTTCTCGACCAGATGGGCCTGTCCGGATTTGAAACCCATTATCCCGGTACCCTGTCCGGGGGCATGAACCAGCGGGTTTCCATTGCCCGGGCCCTGGCCGTATCACCAAAGCTTTTGCTCCTTGACGAGCCCTTTACCGGACTGGACCCCGACCTGCGGGCATCGGTTCGGGACAGGATGGAAAATGTGCTGGCCAAAACCCGGGCCGGTGTCATCCATGTCACCCATGCCAAAGAAGAATTAATGACTTCCACAAATCGCATTTTCACCCTGACGGCCCAGGGATTGGTTCCCATGGAAAAGGGAGGGGGATAAGGGAAGCCCCCTCGGAGGTATCCAATGAAATAGAAAAGAAAAAAGTATACCCAAGAACCTAAAGAAAAAGCCGTCAAGTTAATAAGTGAAGGGGGCTGAATTAAAATAAAAAAACGTTAAGGGTGGGGGAATTCCCTCCCTTAACGTTTTTTTGTGGATATAGTTTCGTTATCCAGTCATGTCGCTGCCCGTTGAATCCTAGCCTCGGATGACGGGTTGCCACCGGAATGGATGGGATCTATTCTTGGAAGCGTCTCCGTCCCATGCCGGCCAGGCCCATTAACCCGCATCCCAAGAGGAGCATGGTTCCGGGTTCTGGAACGGCAGAGATCGTACCGTCACTGCCCGGCACCAGGGCGACAATGAAATCGTCAAAGTCGGCGTCGCCGACCCTGGGGCCGTAGCCGTTATCGTTAAAGCCTACAATGATCGTCCCTTCACCAAGGGTGATGGGAGTGCTCAGGTAGGAAAGGGTATCACTGGCGCTGGTCAAGCGGAAGAGTTCAAAGAAGTTATTGTTCAGGTTGACGTCCAGAGCGATGTCATAGGGACCGCCAAAGTCCTGGAAATAAAGATTATGGGTATCAAAATTAACAGAGTTAAAGGTACCCAATTGGCCGGGATAGTAGCTGGCAAAGGTTTCGGAATGGTCGCCTTCGTGAACCCAATTTGCGTTGTTGGATTCAAAACCAATCACGGTATACTGCCAGGTGCCGGAAAAGTCCGCGGTCTCCAGGTGTTCCCACCCGTTGAAATAGGTTGAGTCGTTTAAAAGGTCTTCAACCTGCCCTATGGTATAGGGTACAGAGTATGCTGCGGCCGGGGATGTGGTGAAGATGCCAAAGCCGACAACAAGTAAAGATGCCAGGGTTAATAAAAAGCGTTTCATGGTAGGTTCTCCTTAAAATTAAAACAGCCGGTTTGCCTCTTTTCAGGCAGCCGGCTGTCTTGATTCCAAGACCCTTGGCATTCCGTCCCCACTTCACAATGGGTTTGGCTTTTCTGAAATTTATTCCATCCTCGAAATCCGGGATGGTTTGATTTGGCTGTTAGATAAACCTAAGGCAGGGTCGGGAGTGATGCCATCGGATAAGTGTCGTATATTTTTGATTTTTTTGATGCGGCACTGTGATTTTTGACACGATATGAAAAATGGGTCGGAAATGTTAAGGCGTTTTTTGATTGCAGGGTGTGGCTATGATTTGGAAATAGCCCTTGGTCATTCTTATTTTGGGGAATACCGTGCCTTGGCCGTACGGATACGGAGTGGATCAGGGATTGGCCCCATGCGGTTTCACAATGGAAGAAACCGCATGGAGCGCATTTATAAAAATATGGAAGGTTTTATTTTTTTGCGGCGATAACCGAGATTTCCACCAGCAGTTCCGGCCTCGCCATCCGAGCTTCGACGCAGGCCCGGGCCGGTGCATCTCCTTCGGGCACCCAGTTATCCCAGACCGAGTTCATTTCTGCAAAATCCTTCATATCCCGGATGTAGATGGTGGCGGAGAGGATGTGGGATCGGTCCGATCCCGCCTCCTCCAAAAGGGCATCCACCTTGGCCAGCATGTTTTCCGTTTGGGGTCCGATGGGTTGATCCGCATTGTCTGCAACCTGGCCGCACAGGTAGATGGTATCTTTACAGGTAACAATTTTGCTCATGCGTTGGCCGGTCTCTTGACGGGTAATGGTGCTCATATTCTGTGTTTCCTTTATGTCTGTTCTGGTAATTTAAAAATAAAGTGCCCGGTCAAACCGGGCATTTATTTTATCCATTGAAAGCGCCCATCTTAACAAAAAATTTCAATTCATAATACCCGTTCCGATTGCGGCGTACGAAATCACGGTTGGCATTTGAATCCGATCATATGATGAACATGGGCAGGGGATGGGGGCAGAGCCGGTCCATGATGGTTAGATCTGAACCATTGCAATATCCCTTGGATACCCAGCCATTTTCGTAGCCTTCCTGGGTGATGACCTGGAGATGGGTGTGATAGAACCAATTCCCGTTTTCGTGGAAGTCCCCGATTTCCGCAAAGACATCCCCGGCTTTAAAGGGCGTGCCCTTTGCCGGAAGCTTTTCTTTGTTTAAATGGCCGTAGAGGGTGTAAAAGGTTTCAAAGTGGGGGCTGTCGTGTCGGAGGAGGACATTGGCGCCGTAGTTGCCCGTGCCTTCTTCATATCCGCTTTCCTGCACCACACTGTCCAGGGGGGCGCACAGGGGGGTTCCCAGATCCACAATGATATCCAGTCCCAGGTGGAAATAGCGTTCTTCGGCCCGCATCTGTTCATAGTGGGAAAGGATGGGCTGCCTGTTTTCCAGGTAGGAGGCCAGCCCCCAACTGTGGCGGCCCTTCATCCGATTGTCCAACCACTTTTGAAAGGCGGGCTGGTCCATGATGTCCACTTGGTCATAGACTGGGGACCCCATGGAAAGATCCAGAATAAAAGGATTGCCGGTTAATCCGGTGAAAAGGGGCTTGAGATCCACGTGGGGGCTGTAGGTCAGATAGGGAAATTTCATTTCAGTGGCACCTTATTGTTTAGGATACAGGGAAATCATTGGTTTTTAACAGGCCCGGAACCTTTACCACCGGGCATCCGGCTCCGTCGGATTCCACACCTTCGGGGAAGGAAAAACTGGGATCCAGGGCCGTGAAATAGCCCAGAGGATAGCAGTCCAGCCGCACCGAGGCAATATCTTCCTGGGGTGGCGTGAAGGTGGCGGTCAAACCATAGTCTGCCTCTCCCAGTGGGGTGGCAAGGATATACCGGGGGATTTCCCGGCCCGACCCTTCCCGGCGGACCTGTGTGGCAATGTCCGTGACATCGTATGAATCCACAGGGAATTGAGGGTTCCATTGATTCTGTATCGGAGTGCCGGCCACATAGAGGTGGTGGAATTCAATGCCGGCCCGCCTCAGGGCATGGGCCAGGGCGTGGATGGCTCCGGGGCTGTCGTTGACGCCGCCCAGGAGGGGAACATTGGCATAGACCGTGATGCCTCGGTTATTCAATTGCTGGGTTAGTTTTTTATGGGCATGGGTAATTTCGTCGGCGGTCAGGGCCCAGGTTTCAATTTCCAATCGCTGGGGCAGGACAACGGACAGGGTGTTCAACTTTGCCAGAACCTGAATGATCGGCCGGGTATAGACCTGGGGCCGCTGCATGAAGGCGGGGGAAGACAGTCGAACCAGGTTGACATGGGGGATTTCACCCAGGGCTTTGACCAGCCGCTCCAGATTGTAAATCTGTTCATGGATGTCCTGGTCGCCTGAAAGGATAACATCGGTTATTTCTGCCCGGGTTCGGACGTAATCCAACTCTGCTTCCCCGGCCTCCCAGGAGAGTCTGACACGGGTGGCGTGGAGTCGGTCCAATTTTTCCAGGCCGGTGGGGACTATGGACGGCATGGTTTGAACGGCCAGTTGATCCTGGAGCCGGCTGATTTCCTGGGCCGAGGCGGCTGGATTTTGTGCGGATCGGCGGGGGGGCCGCTTGCCCCATAGGTAATCCGGGGTGCCGATTTTTGCCATGTATTGAATATCGATGGTCCCTTCTTCGTTGATCCGGATATTGGTCAATTCATTGGCCAGCGGGGCAAAGGCTTTGAAGTAGTCCGGGGTATACGGGGTTCGGATCCAGATGAAATTGGGATTGTCCGCCACTTTTTCAACGGCCCAGCCACTGGATCCCCAATCCATTTTCCCGATGGGGGTGGCCGTGCAGATTCTGGGAATGGCCCGGTCGGAAAGGTGTGCCCTGAGGTGCTGGGCCATGTCAATCCCCTGGGACAGGGGTTTCCAATAGATGGAATTGCCGTGGATGGGACTGCAGGGAATATAAATATAGTGAAGCTCTGCCCCGGCGCCTTTTAACAGGCTGAAAAGGCGTACCAGTTCCGGCCCTGTGTCGTTGCAGTCGCTGAGAAACGGGGTTTGGATGTAAACGGGAATGCCCGAAGACACCAGATCTGAAATGATTTCCAGGCTCTCGGGGGACACCTCGTCCGGGTGGATGAAATGGGTGGCCACTTCCATGCCTTTGCCCCGTTGTTGCAGGGCCATGTTTTTTTCCTTCAAATATTTAAGATATTTGCCCTGGTCGGCCAGGAAAAGGTCTGGATAATAGGCAATGGACCGGGTGGCCAGCCTGAGGGTTTCCACATGGTCCACGGCCATGAGGCCGTCAATGGCAGCGGCCATATTGGCTCGGTTCATGAAGGGATCCCCCCCGGTGATGACGATTTCCTTAATGCGGGGGGAGGCCGCCACATGGTCCACGGCCCGGGCCACATCTTCCGGCGTGGGATTGGCCTCGTTCCGGGCATCCTTGTGTTTCCGGAAGCAAAAGCGGCAATAGACCGGACAGCTCATGTTGAGGAGGAAGATGACCCGGTTCTGGTACATCTGTTCCAAAAGTCCGTCGTGGAATTGGCCAATCCAGGTGTTGGTGTGCCCCACGGATTCCAGTTCTTCCACAAAGGGAAGGTATTGATAGGCCACATCCCTGGAAACCATCATCTGGCGGATGGTGTGCCGGGAAAGGCGTACGGGGTATTTTTCAATGACCTCCTGGAGGGCTGTTTTGTCCTGGTCCGGGATGGGGAGGTTGGCGGCCCGGGCCAGCTGATCCGTATCCTTGATGGAAACATAACCATTGCCGGGTAAGATGATTTGGAGCAATGCCACAATAAATGGGGAGGGCAGTGTCACCCCATTCAGAACAATGCCCCGGCCCGGATTTTCCCCCAGGGATTGGGCCATGGCCTGGAAAAATGCCATGGGGTCCTGGTCAAATCCGCAGGCCTTGAGCAGGGCCGACCATTTATTCCTTCCCGCTCCCGTGCCGATGATACGGGCAAAGGCAGTGCCGCAGAATTGGGCATGGCCGTATATGTCCAAAAATTCAACTGCGGCCTGGGTCAGGTCGGCCAGGGGCAATTGAACCTGTTTATCCGCATGGATAAAATTTACCTGAATCATGGATTGCGTCATCTTACACCTCTTTTGGCTTAAACAGATAAAAAACAATGTGTGGGGGGAATCCATACCCCAATAAGCGTCCCAGCAGGGCGTCCTCCCGGCCGGGCTTGGTTTGGACAACCAGGTATTCCACGGCCATCACCGGATCCTTCACCTGCTGGAAACCAAGGCCCTTCCGGGACAGGTAGGCATAGATCGGGTGGCGGGGATCAAAGATCGTCTCCGTGCTTTTGCTCACATGGTGTTCAAAAATGATATATCCGGCATGGGGATCCAGGCCGCGCTTGATCCATTGGAAATCCTTTTCCAAGGGGATGGGATCCTTTGCAGCCATGGTATCCTGGGGGTCAGCCCTTTAACAGCCGGCAGTGGTATGGATCCACCTGGATGAAGACCTGATCCCCCCGGCGATAGGGGGAGCGCTTCACAAAATTAATCACATGGAGGACCTGGCCGGAATCCAGGGTGACAAAATAGCTCACCTCACCGCCCATATAGCTTCTATCGGTGATGGTTCCGGTGAAATGGTTCATGCCTTCCTCACAAAGGTCCCCGTCTTGGTATCCCAGGGTCATCTTCTGGGCCCGGATGACCATTTCAGCCTTGTCATCAACGGCAAAGGCAACGGCCGGGTTGGCCAGAACCGCGGTGCCGTCATCCAGTTCCACGGTGATGTAGCCGTCATGTCCATTGGTGTTCTGGAGGTCCTTTACCCGGGCGGCCATGAAATTGGAGTGGCCCAGGAAATCGGCCACAAAATGGTTTGCGGCATTGTTATACACCTCTTCCGGGGATCCCTGCTGCTGGATGAGGCCGTCCTTCATGACCACGACCTTGTCGGACATGGACAGGGCCTCCCGCTGGTCGTGGGTGACAAAAATGGTGGTCACCCCCAATTCCTGCTGGAGGTTGTCTATTTCCCGGCGCATTTCCTCCCTCAAATTTTCATCCAGGGCGGACAGGGGTTCGTCCATGAGCAGGACATCGGGCTCAATGACAATGGCCCGGGCCAGGGCAATGCGTTGCTGCTGACCGCCGGAAAGTTGGGAGGGCATGCGTTGGCCCACCCCGGGAAGGCGGACGGTCTCAAGGGCTCTTTCCACCTTTTCTTTCATTTCTGCTTTGGAAAATCCCCGGTACTTCAACCCAAAGGCCACATTGTCAAAGATGGTCTTGTGGGGGAAAAGGGCGTAGTTCTGGAAAATCATGCCCAGATTCCGTTTGTGGATGGGGAGGTCGTTGATGCGTTTGCCCTTGATGTAAATATCCCCCCGGGTTGGGGTTTCCAGGCCCGCCAGCATCCTGAGCAGGGTGGTTTTCCCGCAGCCCGAGGGTCCCAGCAGGGTGACCAGGCTCCCTTCGGGGATATCCAGGTCCATGGGTTTGACCGCTTCAACCTTGTCGAATCGTTTTTCAATATTTCTGAATTTCACAAAAGCAGGATCTTTGTCACTCACACCAATGGTCTCCCTTGGGATTTTTTTGTTGCTCGGATGGAACATGGGGCACGGGCGGTCCCGTGCCCCGGATTCAAAGTTTTAATTTTTTCGGATCAGCCCGCCATGACCCGGTCCCATTTTTCAGCCCAGTCCAGCTGTTTGCTGTTCCAATAGGCAGGATCGGCAAAGAGATAGCCATTTAATTTGCCCGTGGGATCAAAGGCGGGCAATTCCTGAATTTCCTTGGGCATGGCGATCTTTGTGGGATCCAGGGACGGCGGATAATTCTGGCCCTTGGCCACGGCAATGGCTGCCTCGGGCTCCAGCATGAAGTTGAGGAGTTTCTGGGCCACATCCAGATCCGTACCCTTGAGGACGTACATGTATTCCATCCAGGAGTAAGTCCCTTCGGGAGCCAGGTATCCAATGGGATGACCTTGCTTCTGCAGGGCAGCCACCCGGCCGGACCAGGCTGTGGTGGCGTAAATTTCATTGTTTCCCAGAAGGCTCATGAGTTCCGAGCCAGATGCCCAGTATTTTTTCATGAGTTTGCGCTGCTCTTTCAGGGCCGCCCAAACCGCTTTTTCATCCTTGATTTGATTGGGGTTCTGGCCCGTGTGCAGGGCGGCATACCAGACATTGGTTCTGAAATCTCCACCCCAGGTTCCCAGTTTTCCCTTCAGATTTTTGTCAAACAGGAGGGAAGCTCCCAGGGCTTCGGCTTCGGATTTGGATATCTTTTCCGTGTTATAGGCAATGCCAGTCTGGCCCAGGTCATAGGGAACCGCCGACAGCGTACCATTGGAAATGCCCTTGAGGGTATTGATCATTTTGGGCATGACATTTTTCAGGTTGGGAATTTTGGATTCATCCAGGGCCACGCCAAATCCCAGGTCGGTGTACCGGGCATAGTCATAGACCGCACTGAGATGGGCAATGTTGAATTCCCCGCCCGGTGGATAGGAGGCCTTGACCTGGGTGAGGAAGGCATCCATGCCGGTGAAGGCGGCGTCCACAACTTTGATCTGGGAGGCTTTTGTAAAGGGGGTGAAGGCGTATTCCCGAAGGGCTTCCGAAGTGGAACCGCCCCAGGAGTGGCAGGTAATGGATTGGCTGCCGGAGAAGGCCGATTTCACCAGGCCAAAGGGACCGCCCACGATTCCCAGACTGGCTCCGGCCAGTCCTACAAATTTAACAAAATCCCGGCGGGATATGTCTTTTTCCTGGTATGCACTGTGTACATCATCCAATTGTTTTTCCATCTCTTTTGCCATGGGGTCTCCTTAATATATGGGTTAAAAGCCAATGTCTCCGTAATCAATTGCCGCTGCCCCGGGCAAAGCGGCGGGAAAGATAGCCGGCCAGCAGGGGGGTGGATACGGTGAGAACAATCATCACCGTTCCCAGGGCGTTGATTTCAGGGCTGATGGAGTTCCTCAGCATGCCGAATATTTTTACGGGCACGGTCTGGTTCTGGGCCGTGGCCCAGAAAAGGGTGGCCGTGACATCGTCGAATGAAATGGTAAATGCAAAGAGCATCCCGGCGAAAATGGCCGGTGCCAACAAAGGAAAGGTCACCTCCCTGAAGGTCTGAAACGGGCTGGCGCCCAGGGAGAGGGCCGCTTCTTCATACTCCCGTTTAATCCCCACCAACCTGGCCTGGACAATGAGCAGCACATAGGGAAGGGTGAGGACCACATGGCCGATGAGGAGCATGGCAAAACTTTTGGGCTGTTGGAGCCAGCGGATGAACAGGAGCAAGGCCACCCCGAGGACCACCTCGGGAATCATGATGGGGGCAATGAGAAGGGTATTTAAAAAATCCTTGCCCTTGAAATCGTACCGGATAAAGGCCATGGCCGCAGGGACACCAATGGCCGTGGCCAGCACCGCCGTGAGGGAGCCCAAAACCATGGAGTTTTTAAAGGCATCCAGGATGGTGGAATTGTGGGAAAGCTTCACAAACCATTTTATGCTGACCCCTTCCATGGGAAAGGAGCCGAATTGCTGGGGATTAAAGGCCAGGATCACCACGGCCACAATGGGGGTGAACATCCAGACATAGACCAGAATGGTGTAGAGGCGGATCAGGGACCATCCGGAGATAAAAGATTTCATGGGCCTATCCTTTGCTCAAAGTTTTAAAAATCTGGTTAATGCCCATATACCGGTTATAGGTATAGACGATGAGAATAAGCAGCAGGAGCAGCAGGGTGGAGATGGCCGACCCAAAGGGCCAGTCCAGGGTGCCGATCACCCGCTTGAAGATCAGGTTGGCAATCATGTCGTTTCCCGGCCCCCCCAGGATCATGGGGGGAAGATAGGTGCCGCAGGTGAGAACAAAGACCAGAAGGCAGCCCGCCGATACCCCGGGAAGGCTCAAGGGCAGGGTGACCTCTCTAAAGGCCTGCCATTCGGTACAGCCCAGGCTTTTGGCCGCTTCGGTGAGGCTTGGGTCGATGCCGTCCAGGCTGACGTAGATATTGAGAATCATGAAGGGAAGCAGATATTGGAGAAGACCCATGATCACCGCCCCTTCGTTGTAGAGAAGACCAATGGGCTCGGAGATGATTCCCATGGTTATCAATAGATGATTGATGAGGCCGGAATCCCCCAGGATATTGATCCAGCTCAATGTTCGGATGATGAAGCTGATCCAGAAGGGGAGCATGATCAACAGCATGAAATAGGGTTTGAACCGGGATTGGGTTTTATAAAAAAAATAGGCAGGTACATAGCCCATGATCAGGCAGATGATCACCGTCTCCAGGGCCACCCGCAAGGTGTCCAGGAGGATGGAGGGATAGAAAAAATCAACAAAGAATTTGGCATAATTCCCCAGTTGAAAGGCAGGGATG
Organism: Desulfobacterales bacterium; assembly: GCA_022361135.1. The sequence goes on from JAKSBM010001035.1 coordinate 10,623, forward strand.
TCCTGGCCCGAAGGCGCCCGGAGCCAGAAGGAGTACACCACCACAAAGCAGACCGGCACCACCAATAGGAGGAAGATGGCCGTCAGGGAGGGGGAGAGCAGCAGCCAGGGTTTCCAGGTTTTCTCTTTCATCGCGCCTTTCCTTCCATTCCGTTGGAGTTAATAGGTGTCGAACCCGGTTCGGGCCGGACGCCATGCACGGGAATCTGGGGTACAAGAGTTGTGCCGGAGGGAATGAGGCAGGGGTAACGTTTTGAATTTAGGAGGGAATATGTGGGTGTGGCGGTGGTTTTTTTAAGGTGAGAAAACAACTTGATTCAGGTTTGAATCAGTTGTTTGTGAGTAATTCCCTAAGATTATTTAATATTTGCGTCGATTCAAATTGGTATCAATTTGAAAATCCTGGAACCCATTGTCAATAGGCGGTTTAGGGAAACCTGATACAGAATTGAATTAGGTGAATTGAGATTTATCTACCAAGCGTTCAATTTGAAATTTGGGTTTTACTTTTTTATCTCTGAAGAGTAAATTTAACAGGGCATTAAGTTGATAATTTCAATTTCGGATTGAGGATACTTTATCTTCAACGATTAAACACTTTTCCACTTCGACGGCTCTAATATCGGGATAGGTGGAA
>JAKSBM010000124.1 GCA_022361135.1 Desulfobacterales bacterium
GCTGCTTTCAGCCTGAATGGTCGGTGCCGTAGGAGTGAGGCTGTCGAAACGAATATCACCATCCCCACTGCCGGCGCCCACCGATACCTGACCCAAAACGGAGACAGGATTCTGCTGAATGGCGGCAATCAAGGCGTCACGCACGGCCTCCAATTGCACATTGGCTTCGGATAGAACCAGGGATATGGACACCCCGTTAATGGTAAGGGAGAGGGTGTCGCCGGCCTGGACACCGGTTCCGGGAAGAGCGATGTGCAATTCAACTCCGGGACGGGCCCCACCTGTGATCCCGGTGGTGGTAAAGGTATAATCCCCCGGATCAACCGTGGTGACACGCACCCCATCCGTTGCCCCGGCACGGCTGAAGTCCAGGGTGTCTGCCCCCTGGCCGCCATGGATCAGGTCATTCCCCGCCCCACCGTAAAAGATGTCGTCTCCCCGGCTGCCCACCAGCACATCGTTGTATGAAGAGCCTTCTATCCCCTCTATGGAAACCAGGCGGTCTCCGCCGGCCAGGCCCTCTTCCAAATTCGCATACACGGCGGCATGGGCATGGGCATAACTCACCACATCAACCCCCTGCCCCCCGTCCAGGGTATCTCGAACCGGTGTGGCGGCCGCCACAACCGAATCGGCATTCCAACCCGGCACATGGCTTAAAACCTGCCCCTGGCTGGAACCACCCAGCCAATCGTTCCCCCTTCGGCCATACAGGGTTTCTTGATTTGAGCTCCCCTGAATGACGTCGCTGAAATCGGATCCGTAAACGGTTTCCACATGGATGAGGTAATCAAATCGCCGGCTTCGGCTTTCCCATTGCCGTCGTTCATCGGTGGTCATGGCCGCATCTCCCAGGATCACAAAGGCAGCGGAATCCAAGGCCCGGTAATCGGCAACATCATCGCCGTCACCACCGTGGAAAATATCTCCGTCACCAAGGGCCTTGAAGGTATCGTCTCCGCCCCGGCCGTATATTTCATCCAATCCCAGATTCCCCGAAAGCACATTGCCCGCGCCGTCTCCTTCAAGCACATCATCCAAAAGGGAACCCATTAGGTTTTCCACATTGAGAATCCGGTCCTGGGAACCCTCCCGGTCACGGATCAAACTCACTTGAACCCCGGAAACGGCAAGGGAATAATCCAGGGTATCTTCCCCGTCCCCACCGTCCAGAACCGCACCGGTTCCGCGACCGTAAAGGGTATCGTCCCCCCCCCGGGCATTGATGGTGTCACGTCCGCCACCTGCGTCGATGCGCTCTTCAGCCTCACTTCCCAGAATCTGATCGTTGGCACTGGAGCCCAGAATATTCTCGATATTACGTGCAAATTGTCCCAGATACCCCTCGGGTGCGGCCAATTGTCCAATGGACAGGGGATCACTGCCCACCACCCATTGGTTCAAATCAAGGAAAATCCCCATCTCCCCGTCAAATTCCAGGGCGGAATAATCCAGGGTGTCTTCTCCGCCACCACCGTCAACGCGATCCCGCCCCAGGGAGCCGAGCAGATGATTGTTTCCACCGTCGCCCATGAGAATATCATTGTTGGCACTTCCTTGAATGTTCTCGATGTTGAGGAGGGTCTGTTCCGCAGCGGTGGCAATGCCATTATCCAGCAAGCGGGCACTGCCCTGGGAAAGATCAACCAGGACCCCGCCCGGAAGGCCGTCGTAGGACACGGTGTCACTGCCCCCACCACCATCCACCCGATCGGACCCGGTGCCCGGCGCCAGGACGTCGTCTCCGGCATTCCCCACAAGAACATCGTCTCCGGCATTCCCCACCAGGTAATTATCCCCGGCATTGCCGGTCAAGCGATCGATTCCAGAGGTTCCCATCACATTTTCAATGTTCCAATAGGTATCCCCCTGGGCATCTCCTCCCAATCCCGTACCCGCGGCCAGATCCACGGTAACACCGCCTCGGCTGCCGTCAAACACCAGGGTATCACTGCCGTCTCCACCATCCAGTTCATCGGCACCTTGGCCGCCCACAAGCACATCGTTTCCGGCCCCGGCCACCAATCGGTCATCCCCCTGGCCACCCCAAATCCGGTCATCTCCGGCTCCGGCATGGACCAGGTCATTTCCCAGGCCGGTGTCGATGGTGTCGTCGCCGGCTCCGGAAGTAATCCGATCCATGGCATTTCCGCCCACCACCTGGGTATTCAAATCCGTGGTGATGACGGCATTCTCTGCACCTCGGCTCCCCAGGACACTGGCCACGGCATACCGGGCCGCCTGGAAACCGGACAATTGATTGAGATCCAGCGCCACATTCCTTACGGAACCGCTAAGGTCCAGCCCTGTGATCGTTTTGTAAACAACGGTTCCCATTGTCACATCCAATGAATCCCCCACAATCTCGAACTGTATTCCGTCCGAGGAAAGAAAGGCAATGTGACGGGCGGCGGGATTGGTGAAAAAGTCCACCACGTCGACGATCAGGGTCTCCGAAGTGGCTGAAACCAATTGAAGGTTATCCCCCTGACGGGCGGCCTGGAGCCGATTAAAGGCGGTTTTCAGAACCAGCTGATCCATCTCTCCGTCACCGGCAAGATTGTGGATGCGATACCGGCCGCTGGATTCGATAACATAGGTATCCTTTCCCAGGCTACCGGTCATCACATCCACGCCGTCACCGCTGCCGCCGGCATAGATCACGTTGTCATCCAGGTTCCCGGTCAATTGGTCGGCGCCGTCGTTTCCGGTAATGACACGTGCATCGGCCGGTGAATGGGGGATCACCATCACGCTGTTACCCAATTCTGTGGTGATGCGATCCCGCCGCACCCGATCCTCACTTAGGGATTGACTTTGGTCCGATAAATCCAGTTGGGTCACCCCCGGCCGATGGGAAATATCCACACCGGTGACGGACAATCCCCCCTCGGCATCCATGTCATAGGTAAACCCGTTGCGGGTGGTGATGCGGAAGGCCGGGGCATCCGTGCCCGCCCCCCGGCGCCATCCCCGGAGTACCAGGGTCACCCCATCGGCCACCACTTCCAGGGTATCCCCCACCCGCCGGGTGTGGGACAAAATGGTGTGGTCGGCGTCCAGGTAAATGGTGTCGGTTTTCCTGTCCGTGCCGCCATTTTCCAAGGTTACCCGACGCTGGGCACCGGCTGTAATCCCGGTGATGGAGAAGATATCACTCCCTTCTCCCCCGGAAAGTCGATCATCCCCCCCGGAACTCACCAGGGTGTCATCCCCCCCCAAACCGGAGAGAAGATCGTTTCCGGCGCCGCCTTCCAAGCGATTGCCGGTGTTGTCCCCGGTCAGGGTATCGTCAAACGCCGTGCCCACCACATTTTCAATGCCCGTGTAGGTATCTCCCTGGGCATCGGCACCCCGGCCCAGGCCGGTGAGCAGATCGATGGTCACGCCCTGGCTGGTGGCGGCGTCCCCGGCAAAAAGAATGGTGTCGCTGCCGGCCCCGCCGGAGAGGGTATCTGCCCCGTCTCCGCCCACCAGGATGTCATCTCCGCCCTGGGTGGTAA
>JAKSBM010000216.1 GCA_022361135.1 Desulfobacterales bacterium
ATCGACGAGGCCATGGCCGGTCACTGCGATACGGTCCTGGTCACCATTCACACGGACATGAGTGTTTCCGTTGTGGACAACGGCCGGGGGATCCCGGTGGAAATGCATGAAACCGAAAATAAACCCGCCTGTGAGGTGGTCATGACCAAGCTCCATGCCGGGGGCAAGTTTGACAAGGATTCCTATAAGGTTTCCGGTGGTCTCCACGGTGTGGGGATATCCGTTGTAAACGCCTTGTCCGAACACTTGGAGATGGAAGTTTACAAAAACGGCAAGGTCTATCACCAGACCTATTCCAAGGGGAATAAACTCACCGAACTCACCGTGACCGGTGACACCGATCGCAAGGGAACAAAAATTCGTTTCAGCCCGGACTTCACGGTCATGAATGAGAATGAATTCGTCTATGAGACCCTGGCCCGCCGCATGCGGGAGCTGGCATTCCTCAACAAGGGCGTTCGCATTGTCATCGAAGATGAACGCTCCGCGGAAAAGGATGATTTCTACTACGAAGGCGGCATTGTTTCCTTTGTGGAGTATCTCAACCGCTCCACCACCGCCCTCCACGATCCCATCCACATTGAAGGGGATAAAAAGGATGTCCAGATCGAAGTGGCCATCCAATACAATGAGACCTTCAAGGAAAAACTCTATTCCTTTGCCAATAATATCCGCACCATTGAAGGCGGATTCCATGTTTCCGGATTCAAGGGGGCCCTCACCCGTACGGTGAACGCCTATATCCAGTCCGGATCCAATAAGCTGCCCAAGAATATGCAGAATATCAAGGTGGGCGGCGACGACATGCGGGAAGGACTTTCCTGCATTATCTCCGTCAAACTCATGGAACCCCAGTTCGAAGGCCAGACCAAGACCAAATTGGGGAACAATGAGGTCAAGGGGATTGTGGAGTCCCTGCTCAATGAAAAATTGGCCGAATACCTGGAAGAAAATCCCAATGTGGCCCGGAAAATCATTTCCAAGGCCGTGGATGCCGCCCGTGCCCGGGACGCCGCCAAACGGGCCCGAGAACTGGCCCGTAAAAAAGGGACCCTTTTGGATTCCTCCCTGCCCGGTAAACTGGCCGAATGCCAATATGCCGACCCGGCGGAACGGGAACTCTTCCTGGTGGAGGGCGACTCTGCGGGCGGTTCGGCCAAGCAGGGTCGAGACAGACGGTTCCAGGCCATTCTTCCCCTCAAGGGTAAGATTCTCAATGTTGAAAAGGCCCGGTTTGATAAGATCCTTAGATCCGATGAAATAAAGAATATCTTTACGGTTCTGGGCACCGGCGCCGGCCGGGAGGAATTTGACATTGAAAAGATCCGCTACCATAAGGTGGTGATCATGACCGATGCCGACGTGGACGGATCCCATATCCGGACACTGCTGCTCACCTTTTTCTATCGTCAGATGCCGGACCTCATTGAAAAGGGCTATCTTTACATTGCACAGCCCCCCCTCTTCCGGGTGGGATCCCGGAAAAGCGGCACCTATCTGAAGAATGAACCCGAGTATGCCGAGTATCTGGTGAAGCGGATTTCATCACAAAAGGATCTCTATGTTCAAAACGCAGATAACCCCTTGACGGAACTGGAGTTTTACGAACTCCTCCAGGACATGACCGAGTACTACAACTCCGTCACCCTCCTCAAGCGGCGTGACTTTGATACGGACCTGCTGTTCCTCCTGATTAAGAACGGGGTGACCGATAAATTCTTCCTGGAAAATGCGGATAATTTTGCGGCCCTGTCCCAGCAATTGAGCCAGGCCGGCTATACCCCCTGCGAGGTTGAATTTGATGAAGAAAATCAAATTTATGAGATGGATGTCCGGGGGGGAGAAGATCAGCACCTGGTCATGCGGGTGGGACGGGAAATCCTGGCCACCATGGATTACCAGCGCATGCTCAAGGGATATGAAAAGGTAAAAGCCCTGGATACTCCCCCCTTCGTCCTCATGTCCAAGCAGGCCGATGCCAAGATGAAACATGAGTTTGACAACATGGATGAACTCTATACCTTCATCATGCAGGAAGCCAAAAAAGGCATCAGCATCCAGCGTTACAAAGGTCTGGGGGAAATGAATGCCGACCAGCTCTGGGAAACCACCATGAATCCGGAAAAGCGGAACATGCTCAAGGTGGACATTGCCGATGCGGAAAAGGCCGATGACATCTTCACCCTCCTCATGGGGGAAGAGGTGGAGCCCCGCCGGAATTTCATCCAGAAGCATGCCCTGGAGGTGTCCTCCCTGGACTATTAAGAATAATCGGATTTTAATCCGATGTTCATAACTCTGAAAAGGCCCATGGTTTCTATGCCATGGGCCTTTTTTTATCTTCAATTCAGATGGGGTTTATTGTCTTTCCCGACCCCTTCCATTCCTGCTGAAGTTGACCTGTCCAATTTCCCAAATAAGGATTCCATTGAATTGATTTAACGGATGAAGACTTTGCCCATTTGATCCCCAGGTAATTTTTCCAACCCGGCTCCGGTGGGGGGAATATTTTACTACCACCGTTGCGGTCGTCATGACCGCAACGCTCGGGAAGGTTCCCTTGCCAGGTCGGTGTTCTTACGCTGCCGGATCTTTAACGTCCACTCCATCTCTCCTCTTCACCTGGGTCCCCGGGTGTGATCTGCAAATCCCATGGTCAACCGTATGGGGATCTTTGGATGAATTAAATGGGTCTATAGCCGTTCTCAAAAATATGTTCCAAAACCATGGACGATTTTCACGATGGTTTAAACGCCTTCCAACATGGTTGACCGTCGAATTTACCAATCACACCCGGAGGATCAGGTGATGGCCTCTGGCAGCTTCAGGAGGAATGGGCCAGAGTCCTTCGCAG
>JAKSBM010000245.1 GCA_022361135.1 Desulfobacterales bacterium
CCTGTGAATTTTAATTTGTTCTCCTTTGTACCTTTATTTATGGATTTTTTCCATGGGCTGGAAACAATGCATTGGTTGGATCGGGGGAAGCCTGCCTTGGCATGGACTTCCCCCCGGGGGCCTATATTTTAAAACTTCCCACGGCGGATTTCAGGTCCCGGGCCAGATCCCGTAGTTGTTCAGCACTGGTCTGGACCTGATCCCCGCTGCCGGACATGTTGCGGGCGGATTCCCATACGGCTTTGATGTCCCTGGCTGTGTCCGAAGCGCTTTGGGAGCTGATGCCGGCATTGTCCGAGACATGGTCGATGTCCCGGGCGATCTGTTCGATTCGGCCGGCGATGTCCCGGGCGGCGGCGGTCTGTTCCTCCACGGCACGGTCCATGGATTGGACCATGGTGTCGGCGGTCTTCACGGCGTCGGTCATGCCGTTGATTTCATCCATGCTTTCCCGGGATGCCTCCCGGATGCCCTGGACCGTGTCCTGGATATCCTCAATGGCCTTGGCGGTCTGGCGGGATAATCCCCGGATTTCATCGGCCACAACGGCAAATCCCTTGCCGTAAACCCCGACCCGGGAGGCCTCGATGGTGGCATTGAGGGAGAGGAGTTTGGTCTGTTCGGAGATTTCGGAAACGGTTTCGCTGATGGCTTCGATGTCCCTGGCGGCTTTGTCCATGTGCTGGATGGTTTCCAGGGCTTTGTCCGAGACGGCCACGGCGGCCCCGGTTTCCCGGCGGGCCTTGACCGCACCCTGGGCCAGGGTTTCGGAGTTGGCTCTCATTTCTCCGGCCGCCGTGGTGATGCCGGCGGCCTGTCCGGCGGTTTCTTCCATGGTGGCGGCAATGGCATTGATGCCCGAGTCGGTCTGTTCCGTGGCCTGGGAGGCGGTGGATGCCTTTTCAGAGGTGTCCCGGCTTTCCCGGACCAGGTCCACGGAAACGGCCAGAAGTTTTTCCGAGGCTTGGGACACGGTCTGGGCATTTTCCGATATCCGGCCCACGATCTGCTGGAGTTTTTCCATGAAGGTGTTGACCCAGAGGGCCAGTTCTCCGATTTCATCCTTGCGGTCCCCGGGCAGACGCAAGGTGAGATCCCCTTCGCCGGTGGCAATGTCCTTGATCCGGGCAACGGTTTCGTTGATGGGGCGGATGATGCTGCGGTAGGAAAAGACCAGGCAGGCCCCCACCCCGGCGGTGAGCAGGACAATATTGGCAAGGATGATGATGAAAAAGGCCCCGTTCATATCCTTGAACAGGGCGTGGGTGACATTTTCAATCATTTCATCTTCATTGGCCTCGGCCACCAGGTACCAGCCCAGTTCGGGCACAAACCGGGTCATGGCAATGACGGGACTGCCGTCGTGTCCCTTGATGCGGATCACGGATTCGTCGGTGGACAGGACGGTGGTCAGGTGGTCGCCCCACCCGGATTTGTCCACAAGGTTCAGGTTGTGGATGAGGGCCTTGTCCCGGTGGAGCATGACGTTACCCTCCCTGTCCACCATATAGGTCTCGCCCTTTTTCCCCACCACGGTGTCCGCCACCTGGCGGCTGAAGGTTTCAAGGTCCAGGGAGACCGAGGTCAACCCCAGAAACTGCCCCTTGTCCTCAATGCGGCGGTTGATAAAGGCAACGGACCCATAGACCTTGTCATTGATGTGGAGGTTGATGTCCAGGACCTTCCTGCTCTCTTTGAATGCCTTGAACCAGGTGTCCGAGGGGGTGAGATTCTTAAAGGAGGCCGTGTTTTTGCTGATGTCGTAATAACTCTGGTTTTCCCAGAGCACCACATTGGCCCCCCGGGTTTCCAGGCTGGAGGAGACCTTGCGGAGAAGCTGGTAAACCGTCTCCCGGCCTTCCCGGGGTTCTCCGTTTTGTATCCACTGGATCAGAAAGGGGTTTTCCGCCACCAGATCCAGGGCCTTGGCCGGACGGGTGATCCGGTTGTCCACCACGGCGGAGATATTTTCCATCACCGCGGGCATGTGGAAGACCTGGAGGAATTTCCCCATGCAGGACCGACCGATGCGATAGTTGATGAATGTCACCGTCAAACAGGTAATGAGGACAAGAATCCCCGTCAATGAAATCAATTTGGTCCCTATGCCGCTCAGCTTCATACCCACATCCCCCCAAATTTAAGGCCGTTGATTTAAATTTGGAGCAATATAGGAAAAAATGAGTAATAAATGCAATAGGTATCTGTTTAATACCGAGTTTGATGGAAGGGGAGTTCATCCATGGGGGATAGGGATAAATTACTTAATTGAGTATGTTTTTCCTTTCTGGTGAGTGTATCGGCCCCATGGGGGCCTTTGCGGGCATCCAATCCATTATTTATGGATTTTTTCCATGGGGACGGCCCATGGCATGGGTGGGATCCCAGCTGTCATATCCCTGGGGTAAGTTAGGCCCAGGGTGATTTTTATGGAATCTTGAATTTTTAAATCCCTGGTTCTGTCCATATTTCGGCAATCGTGTTTGCATCGAAGATGGAAGCCGGCAATGGAAATGCGTATGCCAATTTCCATTGCCGTGGGTTTTCCATGGTTCATTGGATCTTTTTTGGGGGTGGCTGTTGCTTTGGAAACCATGGTGAACTCTTTGTGTCGATTAGTGATTCGGCCGGAGGAGGATTGTTTTTTGTTTTTGGGGAGTAAAAAAAGTTTGACATTTTTTACTAGCTTGTATAGCTCTTTTAGCACATATTTTTATCCGGTGCCTCCCGGCCGTTTTGGCGGGGTTGGTGCTTAATAGGGAACACCGTGGAAATCGGTGACGGGCCCGCCGCTGTAATCGGGGACGAGGATTGCTTGATGCCACTGTCGAAGGACGGGAAGGCGCAATCCAAGGATGATCCGTAAGTCAGAAGACCTGCCGGATAATGCATAGGAAGTCGTGCGCGGCACGCAGACTTTCGTTTGGATCTATTTGGATAAAAAAGGGATATCCCCGGATCGTGCTTGCTGCGATTCGGGGATTTTGTTTTTTATGGACACTCAATTGGGTATTCACATCAGTTTTTCTGCAGCATTGCTCCTGTATACAGGGGCGGGGCTTTTGGCCGCCTGCAGACGGAAAACCGGAGCCGGGCGGCTCTTCACCGCCGGCCTTGCATGCAACGGCCTGTCCCTTGCTCTTCGCTATTGGATTGTTTATCCACTTATCCCTCTGTACCAGGGCCCGTTTTTTCTCCCGTTTGTAACGGGCCTGGTGGGGGCAGTA
>JAKSBM010000765.1 GCA_022361135.1 Desulfobacterales bacterium
CCAGGATGGGCAGGGGGGCACCGGAAAGGCGGTAGCCCATGCGGTCGGCCTTTTCCGTCACCGAGTACGGGGTGTTGAAAAGGATGTCCGGTTCAAAAAAATCATCCTGGGGCCCGGGCAGGGCATGGAGAATCTTGGGGGCATCCAGGTCGGGGATGAGATGGGCCGGCACCTTGCGATCTTTTCCCAGAATCGGCTGGGTTTCGCTTTCAATGATATCGTCCTTTTTCAGGGGGCGGCCCTCAAATCCGCCGGTCTTGCCCCCCACATAGGTGGCGGCGCTTTCCATGATCCGGGGCACTCCGATGCCGCCGCCCAGGGCCAAATAGCCCCGGCATCCTTTACCGGCGGCACCCATGGCCACCTTGTCCCCGGGTTTGACCCGGATGGATTCCCATTGGGGACAGGGGCTGTCGTTCACCGTGATTTCCATTTCCGCGCCTGTGAGGGCGATGTCCATTTCCCCAAGGACTTCAAAGGTGGGGCCCATGACCGTGATTTCCAGAACCGGTGCAGTCCCAGGGTTCCCCACCAGCAGGTTGGCCAGGGTGGCTGCCGGGGCGTCCAATACCCCTGACAGGGGGACTCCCATGTGTTGAAAAGCGTTGCGTCCGTGGTCTTGGACCGTGGTAAACCATCCCGGGGTTAGAATTCTGATCGCCTTCACCAATGATTTTCTCCTTCTGGGCTATGGCCAAAGGGCCGGTTGTATGGGGTTGTCAGGATACCATGAACTGGATGATCCGTTCCTTAAAAGTCTGAATATGGTCGGTGAGCAGGGCCCGGAGTGCGGGGTAGTCCTGTTCTTCCAGACAGGTGATGATTTTATCGTGCTCCTTGACCACGGATTCGTAGTGGCTCTCCTGGCTCTTTTCCAGGCCGATGGTGGTGTTGTAGGAGAGGTAGGAAAGGCGTTTGGCCTCGCTTCTTACGTCGTGGACCGCCCGGATGAGGAATTCATTCTGGGAGCATTGGGCAAAGTGCATGTGGAATTGATGGTTGGCCTCCACCAGGTCAAAGAGCTGGTTGGCTTGGATGGCCTTGCGGACATCGGCATTGGCCTGCCGCATGGGGGGGATCCACTGGGCACAGTTCTTGGTCTGGGCAATGTCCACCACCCCGAATTCAAAGATGGACATGCTTTCAAACATGGCCTTGGTGTTTTGCAGGGTGATGGGGCGGACCACCACCCCACGGTTGGGGTGGGATTCCACCAGCTTTTCGCTCTGGAGCCGGACCAGGGCCTCCCGGATGGGGGTCCTCCCGATGTCCAGATCTTCCATGAGGTGGCTTTCCTCCAGGTGGCATCCGGGTTGGTATTCCAGACAGATGATCCGCTTGACAATGATTTCATAGGCCTGGTGGGCCAGGGGTTGCCGGGTGGGTTTCTTGGATTTGGATTTTGTTTTCATGGCCTGATTATCCTTGATCAATTTGGGCAACGATGGGGCATTCTAAACACAGGGATTGCCATATATCAAGTGTATTGTGTGATTGTCCGTCATAAATATACTTGACATATATCATTGCCCGGCACGCTTCAAGGGCGCGTTCCAGAGGGTGGGTTCTATTTTAAGGATGGGGTTCGTCCGGGGCTGAAGGTTGACTCCGGCCCACCGTCCCGTGGGCTGGAGGGCCGCTTGCCCCATCGGTTTGGGCTTCCCCATGGTGGGACACTATGGGGCTGGTATGTTTGGAAATTTATTTCCTGAACGGCGTTCAAAAAAGTGCTTGACCCCGATGGAATATCTGTGTAAATGAGTATCGCTTTTGCTTGAAAAGGGGACTGAATGTCCCCGGGTTCCGGAGGATATATCCGTTGTCCATCCCTCCGGATTCAGGTGGAGAGCAGGGGTGTCTTTTCCCCGCTCCCGGAAATACCTTTGGCCATGGGTGCATCCTGCCCGTACCCGCCTTTGGCGGCTTCCCATGGCCCGGTTCGGGACGGCTTGCCTGTCATTGCCCACGGATGCAGGCCGATGGATCTGTGTCTCCATGGGGGAAAGGCATTCTTTATTCAGAATCCCTCCCTTGGGCCCACTGGCCTTCACCATGCCGCTTTATTCCTGAATTGTTGCGGTAAATATTCCAACCCGGCATGGGGCTTTTCAGATTATGGGGATCCATTTTGCACAATATGGGGTGTGGGTTTCAAAATAATCATTCCGATTGAATGGGGCCGAATTTCATACCTGGGTCGGAAACATTCTATTTTGCAACTCAATTCCAATCCATTAATCCCAGATCCAATCCATGGTTTAGGACGGTTTGAAATTCACCATGGAAGAATTCCTTGGTTCTGGCTTTCTTGTCCTATCGGTTCATTTCAAGTCCAGCGCTTGGCCTTTGGACGGAGCTGACCTTCATGGGGCGGATGGGGGCTTGGCTTTGGGCCTTGTCAAAAGGTAGCCGCCCACGAATGCCGTGATGGGTGCCACCAGGACCAGACCGGTGCTGCCCACCAGGATGCGCATGATCTCTGCGGCCACGATTTGGAGATTTAACATGCGCAGGGGGCTGGGGGACTGGACCTGGAAGAGGAGGAGGAGGGTGAGGTAGCCTCCCGCGTAGGCCAAAAGGAGGGTGGTGGTCATGGTTCCCATGACCTGGCGTCCCACGTTGATGCCCGATTGAACCAGTTCCTCCGGGGGGATGTCCGGCTTTTTCCTTTGGATTTCCCCCATGGCGGCGGCAATGTCCACGCTGACATCCATGGCTGCCCCCGATGCCCCGAGGACCACGGCGGAATAGAATATGGCCTGGATGTCCAGCTGGTGGAAACCTGCGAAAATCAAGGCATTCACATGGGGCTGGGTCATGCCCAGAAGGCCGGACCGGCCACCAAAGAGGGCAATGAGGGCCAGGGAAATTCCCAGGCCCGAGAGGGTGCCCAGAAATGCGGTCAAGCCTTTGCGGTTCCAGCCGGCCACCAGGAAAATAATCACACCGGAGAGGAGGACCAGTGTAAGGGCGGTAACGGCCAGGGGATGGACCCCGGCCAGGATATACCGGACCAAAACCTGCCAGAGAATGACCAGGGTGAGGATGAAGGAAATCAGGGCCTTGACCCCCACCATGCGGGCGTAGATGAGCAGGGCGGCCACAAATAGCCCAAATAGGATGAATAGGCTGTCCTGTCGGTACAGATCCACGGCCTTGACCGTGGTGGTTCCGGCCGGTGAGACCATGAGGGCGGCGATGATTTTATCCCCGGGTCGGAAGAGGGTTTCCACATCGTTGTGCCCGGTGAGGAGGTTGGCGGCGGGGTATTCCCGGCCTTTTTCCGGTCCGGTGAGGATGCGGATCCAGAGGGCTTGGTGGCCGATGTGGGCGGCCCCGGCCGATTGGACCTCTTCATTGTCAACGGTGAGGACCCGGGCAGTGACTTCCTGGCCCGGGTTCTGTTTTTCCCATTGGGAAAAGCTGTGGAACCCCAGGAGGAGCAGGCCGACCAGAACCGCCAGGGGCAAATGTTGCTTCAATTGGAACCTAGAGGTCAAGGTGGAGAACCTCGGCCAGGGTCCGGGCCACAAAGGTATTGTCTTTGAATCCGGTGAAGCGCATGGCCTGGGGGCCGGACGCGGCCAGGGGGATCATGGTGGCCGTGTGGATGGTGGCGGTCCAATAGATGTTGGCACGTGTGGACAGGAGGCGGGCCGCGGTGAGGGCGGCCGGGTCGTAATTGTAAAATCCAGCCTTTTTTCCGGCATCGGAATCGGCCATGGCGGCATGGAGGGCAACCCTTTCCGTCGCTGTCATTTGTGAGAGCCCGTATTGGGTTTCCAGGCGGTGGATGAAGGTCTCCGGGTCCCCCTGGTACCGGGCCGGCCCAAAGTGGAGGCGGCCCAGTGAGGTGGTGGCCGGGACCAGGGCGGCCATGTTCAGGGCATATCCCTGGGGGTCCATGCCCATGCCCAGGCCGCCGGTTTCGTGGTCCCCCACCACCAGGATAAGGGTTTCGTCGGGGTGGCGGCGGGCAAATTCCCTGGCCTGTTCAACGGCCCGGTCCAGGGCAAGGGTGTCATGGATGGCTCCCACGGGGTCATTGACATGGCAGGCATGGTCAATGCGCCCCCCTTCAACCATGACCACAAACCCGTCGGGATCCCGGGACAGGACCTGGATGCCCATGCGGGTGAGGTCGGCCAGGGACGGGGTGTGGGGCAATTGGTTTTTTCGATCGATTTCAAAGGGAAGGTGGCCCCGGGTCAGGGCGATGACGGCCCGGTCCAGGCTGGTGAAATCCGTGGTTTCCAGGGCGTGGGCTCCGGCCTTGCCTATGAAGGTGGCATAGCCCCGGTTCCGCAGTTCCGAAAAGAGATTTTTGTCGTCATTGCGTTTGGATTTTACGGCCTTACCCGTGATGTCCTTGGGGCCCATTCCTTGGGGGATGAAATGGCGGATACCGCCCCCGGCCATGAAGTCCACTCCGCTGCGGACCAGCTCTTCTGCGATTTCATTTTCCATGTCCCTGGAAGGGGCGTGGGCGGCAAAGGCCGCCGGGGTGGCATGGGTGAGGCGGGTGGTGGTGATGAGGCCCGTGGCCATGCCCTTGGCTTCGGCCGCCTCCATGAGGGTGATGAGTTTTTTCCCCTTGGGGGAAATGGAAACCACGCCTTTATTGGTTTTCACCCCCGTGGCCAGGGCCGTGGCCGCGGCGGCGGAATCCGTTACCAGGGTGTCGGCTGCAATGGTACTGGTGAGGCCGGCCACCTCCAATTGGTTCATGGAGAGGGTGGCATGGGGATTCCGGCTTTCCTCACGGAGATAGAGCTGGGCAAATTCACGCTGGGACGCACCCATGCCGTCGCCGATGAAGTAGAACACATATTTGGGATTTTGGGATGGGCCGGAATGGGCCGGGCTGATCAGAATAAAAAGGAACAGCGAGATTAAGGACAGGATTTTTTTCATGGGACCTCCAGGGGGACGGGTTCAGCAATTTTTGAACACCATACCTGGAGTCCGGGGGAAAAAGCAATATAAAACTCTTTCCGGTTTCGGAGGGGTGGTGGCGGGGAACCGGCCTGGTTTTCCAGGCCGGTTCCACCGGATATAATTACGGCGAATTAGTCTTTATTTCCGGTCAGGGCAGCAGTGCGTTCAATTTCTTCCAGGGCGTGGATGGAGAGGTTGGTCCAGGGTTGGATGTCAAGACGTTTTAAGCCGATTTCTTCTCCCGTAAGCTCACAATATCCAAAGGATCCGTCGTCGATGCGGTTGAGGGCCTGGTCGATTTGGCGGATGATCTGGCCGTAGCGCGTGGAGAAATCGATGGCGCGTTCGCGGGCTGAGATGAGGTTGCTCCGGTCTACGATATCGGCGTTTTCAAATTGCATTTTTTTGATTTCGCCTTTGATATCCTTGAGCTTGGCCAGGAGATCTTTTTTGTGGGCTAAAAGTTTGTCTTTAAAGTAAGAGAGTTGAGTCGAATCCATATAATCGTCGGATTCGACGCCGGTCACGCCGACGGTGATTTTTTGGGCCATGGTACACTCCCATTGAAAAGATTGTTGACTCGTTTGACACGTTTTGGTGGGTGAAACAGACATCCGATTTTTAGTTGATTCTGAATGTCATTGGTCAAGTATAGGGATTGTTTATTTATATGGCAAGTTTTTTCCTTTGCGAATCCAATTTATGATGGGAATCAGGAGAATCAGCCCCATGATCAGCCATCCGCCGGGGGGGAATTTGGAGTGCCCGGCCCAGGCGGCATAGAGGTAAGGAGCCAGGCTGGAGATGAGTGTAACCCCGCTCCAGGCAAGGGTATGGCCCGTTGATACCCTCGCTGGATTTTTGAGATGGACAATGAGTTTTGCCCATCCCAGAACATAGGGCGGAATGGTGATCAGGTCCAGGAAAAGAAAATAGTGGGGGACGATATTCAGTTTTTCCATGACCGGGCCGGCCAGGATATATTTGGCCAGGGCGTAGAGGGCCAGAAGGCCCATGGCACCGCCGTGGATACGGTATTGAACCATGGTTCTTTTCCTATATCCGGTGGGGATGAACATGGAAACTCAATTTCGCGCCGGTGACGGAACTCCGGCCGGTGTGGAAAAAGGAAATCAGCCAGATGAGCTGGATAAAAACCAGGGTGCCCGGCTGCCACAGGGCATGGAAGGCCAGATCCAGGTCCGGGGCAAGCCCCTTGCCCACGGCGGGGAAATAGATCCCCACGCCCAGGGTGTAGGCCATGGAAATCAAGGCCATGACCTGGTAGGGGGTGATGGTGGCATTGCCCCGGAAGTCGGCCCGGAGGAATTCCGAAAGAAATCGCCAGATTTGGGTCACGAAAATTGGGATGACCAGGGCGGCGAAATAATGGGAGATCAGGAAGAGATGGGTGCTGAAAAGGCCTGTGCCGCAATAGATCACCGCTGTGATGATTTGGATGGGGATTACTTTTTCGCCGGTGAGGTGGTGGGCGTAGGCGATTTTTTTGGTTTCGCCGGCGAAAATCATGTAAAAGCCGGAAAAAAGATGCCGGGCCCAGGCCGGGCATTGGGAAACGGGCCTGCCGTAGCAGCAGCCGAAGCTGACACAGGCCAGACGGCCCATGCCTTCACCGAAGGTGTATCCAATGGCCATGGCCGCCATGGGAATAAGGGGGGAAAGATCGGCGGCCCGGGGGACCACAAGGCCCAATACCTTTACCATCCAGGGGAATGCCAGGGTGCCCACGAATACGGCCCCGCCCACGGTGAGGGTGTTTTTCTTTTTTTCCACCCACCGGGCCAGCAGGGAGGAGGCGGGCAGGCAGACGGCCAGCATGGCGCCGGATAACAGGGCCAGTTCATTTAAGGGGATACCGGCGGCGGATCCCAGGATAATGAAAATCAAGAGCCCGAAGGTATATGCATTGGCCGAAAGCAGCCCGTACCAGGTGAGGTTGAGCCCGGTCCAATGGCCGGTTTTATCCTTGGCTTTGGGGAGCACGGCCAGGATTTGCCAGTTTTCCCGGGGGAGGATTTTAAATCCCCAGGCAATGGGGATGAAGACAAGGACGGACAAAATGGCGATGAAGGTGAGGGGGCTCATGGAATTCTCCTTCCCAGGGGTTGGCGAACCTGGATATCGGTTTCCACCAAAGGGCTGCCGAAGCCCGTGGAAAATCGACTCCGGGCATCCCTTCGGTTCTGGTTGGCAATGAGGTCGGGGCAGAAGGCCACCCGGTTCTTCTGGAAGATGAGAACCGTGGTGGAGCTGCCCGGGCGGAAGAGGCTTTTGGGAAATCCCTTTTCCAGGATCATCCCCGGTGTGGGGGAGCAGGGATTGTCATAGCCGGAGGTGCTGTAACACTGGTGGATATCCCCGATCATCAGGGCCACGATTTCCACCATGGCCACCCGCCCCACCCGGCTTCCGCCGGGGGGCAGGTCGGTGTCCAGGATGGTGACCACCCGCCGGTTTTTGGAATAGGGGGTGACGCATTGAACCACGGCCCCGGGGTTACAGGCATGGTAACTACCGTCGATTTCATAGGTATCCACCACCGTTCCGGTGACGGGCAGGTGGTTGTAATGGTATTTGTCCGGGGTGAGGCGGAATAGGGCGTAATCTCCCCCCTGGAAGGCCTTGAGCCATTGGGCCCTGTCCCGCCCCAACAATTCTTCCCGGGTGAAGAATTTGTCCTTGATGTGCAGGGGATGGCCGTGGGCAAAGCTGCCCGTGAGGACCCGGGCATCGGCGCAGGCCGTGACCACGGCCGGGTCGGGATCCATGGGCCGACAGTCCCAATAGCGGATTTTACGTTCAAAGATTTTCCGGCGATTGTCCAGGGCATGGATCGGGCCCAGCACCTCCCCGGGATCGGCCCCCAGCCGGTTTTGCATCCATCGGGCGGGATCGTCCACCCGGCAGGCCAGGGGGGAATCGTAATGGAGGAAGGCCAGCAGGGCAGAGGCCCGGGCCGAGGTGAGCAGGGCAAAGAGCCGGGGGGCCTGTTCCCGGACAGGACCGTAGAGGGTGCGGACCATCCGGTCCCGGAAGAGGGGCTCGGTGCAGATCCGGCCCGTGCCCCGTTCAACGAATTGATGGGCTGCCGGCAGCGCGGTGGTGTCTTTCAAAATCCTTGGTCTCCTTATTCACGTGGAGGATGATGAGGTTCATGAGCCGGACGCGTTGGTCCGGGGGCAGACTTTGGTCCAGGAAGGGGCGCCGCATCTGCTTGAGAAATACCAAGGGCTGTTGGGAACCCAAAATCGTTCCCAGGGCCTGGGCAAATGCCGGGTCCCGCTGGGCCCAGAGTTCCAGATCCCGGAAAACGGGATAGAGGGCGTTGAAGCCGTCGTTCATCTGTTTTAAGCGTAATTCGTCCATGTAATAGGCCTCGGCCCGCTCATTGAATTCCCGGCTGGGCAGATCCATGGGATGACCGGTTTCCCCCAGAATCCCCCGCACCAATTTGCCCGAGGCCGAGAATTGTCCCGGGGATTTGATGCGGATTTCCAGCTCCGACAGGATGCCGGCCATGCGGTGGTGACGGATGAATTCCCCGGCCTCCTCTTTTAAAAAAGCCACCAGGGCCATCTTGTAGTCCCGGGTGGGGATGCGGGTGTAGCCCGGGTAGCGGCGACTGGTGCGGCGGGTGGGAATGCCCTTGAGGATGCGGACAAGGAAGCGGTTCCGCGTTTGGGTTTTCACGTAGACCGTGGGCAGATCGATGCTGGCGGCAAAGAAGAATTGCCGTCGTTCGCTTTCCACCTCGGGATCGTCGGGGATGTCCCTGTGGCCCACCTGGTCGGTGAGGGCGTATTTCACGGCCAGGGCCGTGATCAGGGCCTGGAGATCCGTGGCCCCGGCCATGTCCGTGGGCAGATGTTCAAAGATGCTGTGGTAGCGGTGTTCAAATCCGGAGAAGCCCATGTGGCGGAATTCCCGCAATTTGATGAGCTGGTAAAAACTCATGCGGGGATCAAAGACCCCCATCTGGGAGAGATCGGCCATGAGCCGGGCGCTGTTGCCCAGGCGGCCGTCCAGCCCCGGGCTCTGGTCCGTCCCCATGAGGGCCACCAGATAATCAATGGGGCGATAATCGGGGACAAAATCTCCCTTGAGCCGGAAAATACGGCTGAGGCTGCGGTCCAGCCAGGCCGGGCCGAAGGGGGTGAGGGAACGGCCCAGGACCTGGAGATTGGCCTTGCCCTTCCAACGGCGCCAGAGCATGCGCAAATGGGTGAAATCCAGCTCGTGGGGGAGAAAACCCAGGATTTTTTCCGGGTGGAAGTCCTGGAATCCCAGACGGCAGGGGGATGCCGCATAGGTGCCGGGAAACAGACAGAGGAAATGTTCGGCGATTTTAATGACCAGATCCCCCAGGTATTTTTCATGGGCCGGGGTGAATCCCGAGGCCGGATCCTTGAGCAGACGGGTGAGCTTGCGGCTGCCCAGGCTGATGTGGGTGCCGTTGTTGGCCAGGCTGGTGCTGGAGGTCTGGGGCATGACCACCAGATTGGAGGTGATGATGCCGGCCTCCCGGAGTTTGGAGACGGCGTTGAGCCGGCTGCGGGAAAGCACCTGGTGGCACAGGTGCATGTAGCTGTGCTTCTCCTCCCCCCGGGTCCAGCCCGACAGGCAGGGACTCATGAACAATTCCCGATAAAAGCTGTCCGAGATCAGCCCGTTCAATTCCTGCTGGGCCCGGGGGGGCGAGGCCGAGAAAAAGAGTTTCACCTCCTGGCCGTTGCGGCTGAGCTGGAATTGCTCCTGGGCATGCTCGATGAGCCATTGGGTAAAGAGGAAGCGGATGAGGGTTTCCCGGGCCAGTTCGGCACCGATGCTCCCGGCCCGGCCGGAACGTACCGGGTGGAAGGAGAGGATTTCCGGGGAGGAGTTGTCGTTGAGAAAATGGCCCATCATCCGTTCCCCGGTGATGCGCACCAGGGGATGGAGCCGGCTTTGGGAGCCGATGACGTGGGCCAGGGAGAGCTTGAGCAGATAGCTCACCGGCACCCGCACAAAGGATTCTCCATTCACCTTCACCCGGAAACGGTGGGCGTCGCTGCGTTGGGGGGAGGCGGGATCGGCCTTGTCGGATTTGAGATCGGCCCGGAAAATATGGCGGGCGTAGGTGTTGAGCCGTTGTTCGGGAAAACGGACCCAGGAGTTTTCCCAGGGCCCCCCCTCCCGCTCGGCCAGGAAGCGTTCCAGATCCGTGGCCTGGCGGGGGGAAAATTCCCCGGACCGGGCCCGGCGGATGAGGTTCTGGTAATAATTGGAGGATTCAATGGTTTTGACCAGATCCATGCCCGCATTGGGGCCGGTGACCGCGGTCTGGAATTCGTTTTCCGTGCCGGCGGTGACGTCCCGGGGGGCAAAGGGCAGGGCCTCCATGAGTTGCGATTCGTTGCCCCGGGGAATGCCCAGCAGTCGGGCCAGGGGGGCAGAGGGTGCCTGTGGCGGCGTGGAATGGACGGTTTTAAGGGCGTTTTGCACCATGGAAGGGATCACTCCTGTCAACGGGCCGTTTCTGGACGGCGGGGTTAATTGACAGGAGTATGCCCCACGGGTGTTGGGAATGGATTACGGGGGGAATAAAATTGTGTTTGGCGGCCTCCCATGGGATTTCCATGGGAGGCCGGTGGATTATTCTTCCTTCAGGATTTTCCAGGCCGCTTCGGCACCCTGGAAGTCCTTTTGCAGGTCCAGGGCCCGGGTGAGGGAGGTGCGGGCCTGGTCCCGGCGGCCCAGCTTGTGGTAGGCCAGCCCCAGGTGGTAGTGGAAAATGGGGTTCTGGGGATCCTTCTGGATGCAGGCCTTGAATTCTTCAATGGCCAGATCGTAGAGGGCCTTTTGGTAATAGACCCAGCCCAGGGTGTCCATGATGGCCGGGTTTTCACCGGCCAGCTTCCGGGCCTGGCGGGCCAGATCCAGGGCCTTTTCCAGGTTGCGGTTCTGGTCGGCGTAGATAAAGGCCAGATTGTTCAGGGCCGGGATGTGGTTGGGGTCGATGTCCAGGGCCTTCTGGTAATGAACCACGGCCTTTTCAAAGTCTTTTTTCTGCTCGTAAATGGTGCCGATGAGACTCTGGGGTGAGGGCAGGGCCGGGGCGTTGGTGCTCAGTTTTTCATAGACGTCGATGGCCCGTTCCTTCATGCCCCGTTCCATGAAAATCCCCGCCAGGGAGCGGTAGGGGGGCGGATATTTGGGATTGGCCTGGATGGCGGCCTCGTAGGCGGCCTGGGCCTTGTCGTTGTTTCGGGTGCTGCGGTAGATGTTGCCCTTGAGGTTCTGGGTCACCGACAGGACCACCGGGCTCTGGTCGGTGAGCTTGAGGTGCTCGTCACAGAAGGCCAGGGCCTGGTCGTATTTTTTCTGCACCGACAGGACCTCCACCTGGGCGGCGAAGACGTCCAGCAGGTTGGGGTCGATTTCCAGGGCTTTGCCGAACCAGGTCTGGGCCTGGCTGTAATTGCGCTGGATGCGGTACATGATGCCCAGCCGGTAATAGGCCAGGGGGATTTTGGGATTGGCCTGGATCAGCTCTTTGTACAGGGCTTCGGCCTTGTCGTATTCCTTGGTGGCCAGGCGGATATTGCCCAGAAGCAGGCTGGCCCCGTAGTGGTTGGCCTGGATGTCCAGCACCCGGTTGATGTGGGTTTCGGCCAGGAGGAAATCCCCGGTTTTAAACATGGATTCGGCCATGAGCAGCCGGGCCGGGATGAAGTTGGGATTGAGTTCGATGGTCTTGGCAATGGAGGCGTTGGCCTGGGCGGTTTCCCCGTTCTGGGACAGGGCCTGTCCCAAAAGGAAATTATAACTGGGGGAGTTGGGCTCGTCCTGGACCAGGGTACGGAAGATTTCAATGGCTTCGTTGAGCTTGCCCGTGCGGGTGAAAATTTTACCCTGGAGGATTTTGGCGGGCAGGAAGTCGGGCCGTTTTTCGTGGATTTTATCCAGGATGGTCTGGGCCTGGGAAACCTGGTTTCTGGCAAAGTAGAATTCCGCCTTGGTGGCCTGGACGGCAAAGTTCTGGGGATTCAGGGA
>JAKSBM010000840.1 GCA_022361135.1 Desulfobacterales bacterium
GGAAGCCATGGGGGTCAGCCGGAGTGAAAAAAAGAAGGGATCGGCAAATCGAGCCCTGCCGCGGTGGGAAAAAAAGAGTGTTTACAAATTCACCCAAAACCTGTAGTTACCATCTTCTTTCGAAATTGCCCCCGGAGCTTAAACATCCCCCGGACCCAAATAAACGACCTTTAATTTCAAGAAGATAGACATGAACGAATACATCCTTGCCGCCCTCTTCTGGAGCCTGGGCGGCTTTGTGAACGGGGGGGCCGGCTTTGGGGCCGCCCTCATTGCCCTGTCCATGAACTTCCAAACCGGAATGACCTATCGGAAATATGCGGACTGGGGCAGACTTTATCCCCTGATCCTGGGCGCCTTCCCCGGAACCTTCCTGGGGGTGACCCTCATGAAAAAACTGCCCGGGGAAAAACTCAAACTGGGCATGGGAATCTTCTTGATCACCTATTCCCTCTGGGGCCTTTTTTTCCAGGGCCGGGTCAAGGTGAAGGTTTCCAAATATTGGGGGCTCCTGGCGGGTTGCTGTTCCTCGGCCATCGGGACCTCATTCGGCATGGGGGGACCGCCCACCATTGTCTACACCTCCCTGACGGGCTGGTCCCGGGACCAGATCAAGGCGGCCATCGGCACATTCTTCATGTGCGCCGGCATCATCATGGTCACGGCCCAGACCCTGAGCGGCCTCCAAAGTAAAGCATCGGTGGGCCTGG
The DNA here is from genome assembly GCA_022361135.1 of Desulfobacterales bacterium. The sequence continues at coordinate 711 of JAKSBM010000840.1, forward strand.
CCCTGGTGTCCATTCCCTCCAGTGTATTGGGGGGATGGCTGGGAATCCGGGTTTCCCGCCACATCGGGGAATTTTCCTACCGCCGGATTCTCTTCACCCTGCTGGCGGCCATGGGCGGCTTCATCCTCTACCGGGCTCTGTAATCCTTCCCCGGCCAAGGTCCCTGGCCGGGTGCACCCTTTCATTGGCTGCGGAGCCGCTGTGAAAGATCCCGGGTCAGGGTCAACACCCGCAGGGCCTCTTCCTTGCTCCGGGTTCCCAGGCCGCAGGCCGGGGTGATCACCGATTGTTTCATGAGCATTGCCCGGTCCAGCCCCAGGTCGCACAGTGCCTGGACATGGCCGTGGAAATCCGCTTCCATATCCGCCACACGGGCCCGGGCGATGTCCTCCCCATTGGCCGTGGGCACCATGCCCCAGGCCAGGCAACCGCCCCCTTCCACAAATTTTTTCAATTCATCCCCATACAAGAGAAGCCGGTCAAAATAGGCAGATGCATCAAAATTAATGAGATCGGCACCGGATTCCATGACCATCCCCCAATCGGTGTTGCCGCACACATGGATACCGGCAATGCCCCCCTGACCATGGATGGCATCAATGACCTGGGCCAGGCTTTCCACCACTTCCCCCCGCCCCACCCCGATGAAGGCCGAGGAACCGAATCCGGCCAGGCCGGGCTCGTCGATGAAAAGGATCACGGGCAAATTTAATTTTTCCCTGAAATACTTCACCTGCCAGGCGGCCCGGGCCGCCAAAAGCCCGGTGACGGCCTCCCGCTGCTGGAGGTCAAAATAAAGGGCCCTGCCCGCCATGTCCTTGGCCCCCACGGCCTGGGTAAAGGGGCCCACCACCTGTCCCTTCACAGCCAAGGGAGGAGATGGGGCATTTTCCACGGCCCGAACCAGGGCAAAAATCCCCTTGGCCGTATCCGGCCCCAGGGCAAAGGCATGGGCACCGCCGGCCAGCAGCTGTTCATAAAAGGCAAGCTGATCTGAATCATACCCCGCCGTATCCACATCCACACGCACCTTATCCTTCTCCAGGGAAAGGCCGGGCAATCCCAGGATGAACTGCTGCATCATCCCCTCCTGGGGAAAGACGGGCAACTGGGGCCAGACCGGATAATCCGGGGTATATTCCATGACCAGGTCAAGGGCCCGGTCGTGGTCATCATGGGGGAAACTGCCCACCAGCATGGGGCGGCAGCTGGGATGGAAATCCATCTGGGTCGGGGTCGCCATGGCGCCTCCTTAAAATTCAATTCCTTTTCGGGCCGGAATCCCCTCCCGGAAGGGATGTTTGACCTCGTTGATCACAGAGGCGTAGTCCGCCTCGGCCGTCACCGCATCCGGGCAGGCATAGCCGGTGAGGACCAATTCCAGATCATCCCTTTTTCCCCGGATCAAGTCAACAATGTCCCCGAAGGAGAAGGGGGGATCGGCCGGAGAAAACAGGGGGACATTAAGGATTTCATCGCAGACCAAGAGTTGAACCGACCGGGATGGGCTTCCATTGGCAGGGGACGGGGCACAATGGCTAAGGACATATTCCAAACCGGCAATGGCATGGCTGCGGTGGCGGGCATTGCTTTGCTTTTGGGGATGGACCCATCCATGGCGACCCGGGGAATAATAGGTCACACGGGGCAGGTGTTTGAGGATGTTCACCTCATGGCTTTGGTCGGCCTTCATGAATTGAACAAAGGTCACCGCCAACCCGGAACCGGCGGCCCGGATGGCCATGCCAACGGCGGCCGAGGTCTTTCCCTTTCCATTTCCGGAGATGATGTGCGTCAGGCCAAGGCCTGAAGAAGAGAGTTCGGACATTCCACGATCCTTATGATGGGTTCCACCAAGTCATCCGACTGTAACGGTTGCGGGCCAGTGCGGGAGTTTCACCCGGCTTCCCTTGCTGGAACAGGTTGGTATATAGAACAAATACGTTCTTCCCTGTCTACCCCCGGCGTCCCGTCCTGTCAAGGCATAACCCAGCCCCATCCATGGTGGGGGCTTTTACAATGGGGCTGCAAATGGTATGAATGAATTTTTAATCCCCAACTTCCGGAGCATACAGAAAATGCCAAAAGCATGTGATTTAAAAAAGGGCAACGTGGTTGAAATCAACGGCGAAGCATACATGGTCAAACATATCGATGTCAGAACCCCTTCGGCCCGGGGTGCTGTCACCCTGTACAAGGTTCGTTTCAACAATATTAAAACCAAACAGAAATACGAAGAATCATACAAGGGCAACGACATGCTCGACGATGTGGATCTCCAGAGAAAGCCGGTGCAATACCTCTACCCGGACGGGGATTTCCACGTTTTCATGGACAGTGTGGAATATGCCCAATACCTGGTGGCCGCCGATGCCATTGAGGAAGAAATGGTCTGGATCACCGACGGCATGGAAGACATTGTGGGCCTGATCATCGAAGAAAACATGGTGGCCGTTGAAATCCCCTCCAGCCTTTCCTTTGAAATCGTGGAAACCGCCCCGGGAATCAAGGGGGCTTCGGCCACGGCCCGGACCAAGCCCGCTACCCTTTCCAACGGGGTGGAGGTCCAGGTCCCGGAGTATTTGGAAATCGGAGAGATGATCAAGGTGAACACCGAAACCCGGAAGTACATGTCCCGGGCCTGATCCCACCGTTCCTTCAGCAGATACCAAAAGCCCGGTGCCGCAATGGCACCGGGCTTTATTTTTTTCACCATGGGGTTCCGATTCAGGGCAGGACCGTCACCGGTATCTTCACCCTTTCCTCAAGGACCATATCCCCCAAACCGTCCCGGGCCGGATAGGTCAACTTCAACCCCATTGGAATTCCGGTTTCGGGGACATTCCCCCGGCCGCTCCGGGCCAGGACACCGGTCCAGAGCCGCTTGAATTCCAGACATCTGAAATCCGGGCTGTACTTGGCGCAGGCGGGCTTCACCGTTGAGGTGTTGGAACTGGCAATGTTGGCCCCGGGCTTGAGCCAGGCCCGGGTTTTGCCCGGAGGCCCCTGGAAGGTACCGGGCTCAAACCCGGCCTGTTTCCAGCTTACCCCGGCTTCCGGTTCCAGGGAAATTTCAAAATCCACGGCCACATCCACGGGGTTTCCCATGGCCGTCAGGCTCAATGCAGCCGGATTTATCCCATCTTCATCCACGGGATTTCCCGCCTTGAGATATACCGTTTGTTGCCCCAATTGCCGGGCGGCATTGGCCAGGATGATATTCAAATTCTGGACCCGGTCCATGTCGTAGCGGGGGGTAAAATCGGCCTTGGCCTTGGCCCCCACGGGGATCAATTGCCAGGATGCACGGCCGTCATCGTCCAGGGTAAGGCGGGTGACGTGCCACCAGCCCCCGGCCCGGGCGTTGCCCGGCTTCACGGATCCCCCCGTGGCCCCCACCACCATGTATTGAATTCCGTCCCAGGCCATATCCTTCTGGTCGTAGTGGGTGTGCCCGGCCAGGACCAATTTGGTGTTGTACCGGGCCAAAAGCGCATGGACCGGCTGCCAGGAAGCGGCATTGTACCAGAGGGGCTGGTGGGTGAAGACAATGACCCCCTTGGAGGTGTCGGCCTTTTTCAGATCCGCCTCCAGCCAGTCCAGCTGGGCGGCGCCGATGCGGGCCAGCCAGATATTCCCCCACCGGGGATCGCTGCGCAATTGATCGTGGGAGTAGAGGGCCACGAAATGATAGCCCTGGACGTCAAAGCTATAGTAGAGGGCCTCCGCCACCCGGGGATTCTCCCGGACGTAGAGGGCCTGGAAATCCTTTTCCCGGGACCGGTCCGAGGAATTCTGGACCCATTCCAAGGGATTGACATCGTGGTCCCCCGGGGTGAGGAACCATTTGGGCCGGCTTTGGGAATCCAGGCGATCCAGGATGGCTGTCCCCCTGGCAAAATCCCCGGCCCGTTTTTCCGGAGTCTGGGCACTCTCCGTGAAATCCCCCATGTGGAGGACCAGATCCATGGGGCCGGCCTGGTTCAAGGCGTCCACACCGGCGGCCATGGCCTTGTAGGCGCCATCCAGATTCCGGTCAAACTCCGGGGTTCCCACCCGGCCCCGGACTCCGAACTGGTCCCCGATGATGCCCATGCGAACCCCGGCCCAGGCCGTGGCGGAACCGGCAATAATGACCCAAAAAACCACCAGGACATGGACCCTGTATTTTCTCCATTTTTCTTCCATCAATCTATCCTTCTCAACTGCGATTTATTTTTTAAAGCCCCAGCTTTACCAGCACCGGGGAACGGGGGCAAGGGGAATCACGCCGTTTGGATGTCCGGTTAAAGGCCACCCCCATGTAACACCCGCCTGGGCCGCCCTTTAGGCCAGGGCGTTGAATTGGAACCAATGGGTTTAATTTTTGGATTGAACCGATGGACTGCTCCCGGGTTCCAGGGCATACACATGGACCCGATTTTTGGAAAAAACCAACCGGGTATGATCCCGGAAAAATCCGGCCAGGCGTAACCCATCATCCTTGGGCCTGCTGGACAGCCAAAGCCGGGTGGGTCCCAAATCGATCACCAGGTGGGTGATCCCGAGGGTCCGTAATCGGTCCAGGGCCGCGTCGGAATCCATGGGCGCCCGTCCCCGGTAGAGGAGATCCCGAAGGTGGGTCCCCCGGGCATCTGGAACATAGGGGACATCCAAATAATAGCCCCGCCGCCCCAGGAGAATGGAATAGACCCGGTCCCCCCCATCCAAATTTTCATTGAGCCAGACATGGGCGGGATGCTCCCGGCGAAAACGGGCCACATAGGCATCCCGGTCCAGTTCACCGGAGAGATAGGCCATGGGATCCACATATTGATACAGGGATAGCCCATATCCACTGCTGATCCAGATTCCCGACAAGGCAAAGGTTCCCAGTGCAAGGGCTGCCCCAATCCGACCCCACCGCCGTCCAAGGCGCCTTGATGGTGAGTCTTTTTCCCGGGCCTCCCCCACCGTCGCCTCTACCCTGTCCGGGATTTTCCCGGTCCATCGTTTCCAGAGAAATGCCGCACCAAAAACAGAAAGCAGGCTCAGGTGGGGAACCACGGGCATGAGATAACGCACCCGCACCTCGGCCGTTCCCAGGGCCAGGAAAATATAGCCCCAGGCAATGGCCAGAAGCACGGCCACATGGGGCTTCCAGGCCCGGGGAAGGGTTGGCCAAAATACAATCAAGGGGAGAAAAAGCAAAAGAACGGGGGAGAGGCGACCGTCGAAATACTGGGGATCCCCGTCCCGGCCCTGGAGAAAAATCCGCAGGGGCAGAAGGGCGATGTCCAGGCCGGATTCTCCGTGGAGGTCCCGCCGGACGCTGATCCCCCGCCCCGGAAGCACCGCAGTCTCCCCCACCCCGGCCCGGGGACGTGTGGGGCCTCCCAAGGCCGAAACCAGAGATTGAATGGGTGCATCATAGAGGGGGTAGACCGGATTTCCCGTCCATGCGGCATTGCGGACCCCCGTGGGAGCATAGGCCAAGGCCAGGGTCATCAGGAAAACCAAGGCATGGCCCAGGGCCCGGCGGTTGAGCCGGGAGTTTGAATCCGGGTGCCGGACCAGGGCCAGGGGGATAAGGAAAAAAAGAAGGGCGGCCAGGATGAGACCATTGTATTTGATCCCCAGGGCCAGGCCGCAGAAAAGGCCGACCCATGCCGTATCCCGCCACCGGGAAAAGCCCCGGTCCCATGCCCGGAGCAGGGCCAGGGTGGCGGCCAGGGAAAAAAAAGCCAGGCCCAGGTCCACATAGGCGGTGGTGGACAATTTCATGACCACGGGGAGGGTCAAAAAGACCAAGGCGCCCCCCAGTCCCCAGACCCGGCCCAGTTCTTTTGCCAGATACCGGGCAATCAGCCCGGCCGTCCCCAAACCCAGGCCCAGGTGAATCCATTTGGGCAGGATATCATTGCCCCACTCCAGGGCCGCCCAATAGGCCAGGGTCATGTTCATGGGGTAATAGGACCAGGGCATGGCCGGCAATTCCACCATGGCCCCGGCCCGGGCATAGAGTTTGGCCACGGCCAGGTGGTGGACCAGGGCATCCCGACTCACCGGGGGCACCAGGGTCAGGAAAAACAAAAATCCCGCCACCAGCCCCAGGACGGTCCAGAGCACCCCCATTGCATGTCTTTGCTTCATATCCTCCCCTGCCGGCCACACCAGCTGGATCGATTCCCAGGATTTGGGTTTTCCCACCGGCCGGACTCCCAATCCCCGGGCCGGCGGGGCCAGACCCTATTCCTTCCGGGAAACCAACATGGTGGTCTGGTATTCAATGACCTTCTGGTCCCGTTGGTTATAGGCCTCATTTTTATAGATGAATAAAAAACGATCCGGATTTTTGGTGGGACGAAGGTCCACCACCTCGGCATCGGATCTCAGGGTGTCGCCGAAGAGAACCGGTGAGGTGATCTTCATGTCGTCCACCCCGATGTAGGCATAAATTTCAAGGCCGTCCCGGGCCAGGAGTTCGGAGATATTGTCCGCATGGTGGACCAGGCCGTCGGCCACGGTGAAAATGATGGGCCCGGCCAGGGAACGTTCCTTGAACCAGGTGCCCTTGGCATATTCGGAATCACTGTGAACCGCCATATTAAACCAGGTCAACTGATGGAGGATGGAGAAATCCCCCTTATCCAGGGTTCTGCGTACGCGACATGGAATTTTAGTACCCGCTGCAACATTAGCCATAGCTTGACTCCTTATTTCATTATTTTACCCGGTTCCGGTATCCTCCCGGAGGGTCGGGCATTCCTCGACAAATCATTTTCATGCATTGACGTCCACCACAATGTGACCGGTGATATCCCCCTTGAGGATCTTTGCGGCCTGGGCCGGCACCTCGGCCAGGGGAACGGTCCGATTGATGCGATCCAGGGCATCCCGGCCGATATCGGTGACCAGCCGGTCCCAAGCCTTGATCCGCCGGGGCCGGGGACACCAGACCGAATCCACTCCCCTCAGCCCCACGCCACGGAGGATAAAGGGCATCACCGTGGTGGGCAGGTCGGCCCCGGCGGCCAGGCCGCAGGCGGCCACGCAGCCCCCGTACAAGGTCTGGGCAATGGCCCGGGCCAGGACCCGGCTACCCACGGTGTCCACCACCCCGGCCCATTTCTGGCTTTCCAGGGGGGCGGACTTCTCGGCCCACTCCGGTCCCTGGACAATCTCCCTGGCCCCCAGATCCTTGAGATAGTCATGGATGGGGCCGGGCTCGGCCCGGGTCAGGGCGGCCACCTCATATCCCAGATGGCTCAAAATGGCCACGGCATTGCTGCCCACCCCGCCCGAGGCACCGGTGACCAGGATGGGCCCCTTTTCCGGTGTCACCCCCTCCTCTTCCAGGGCCATGACACAGAGCATGGCCGTGTATCCGGCCGTGCCAATGGCCATGGCCGTCCAGCTGTCCATGGCCTTGGGCAGGGGAATGAGAAAATCGGATTTGATCCGGGCCATCTGGGCATAGCCGCCCCAATAGCGTTCCCCCACACTCCAGCCATTGAGGATCACCTTATCCCCCGGCTTAAAATTGGGGGACTGGGACTCCACCACAGTGCCGGCCAGGTCCAGCCCGGGGACCATGGGGAAAATGCGGAAAATTTTATTCAACCCGGCAAATCCCAGGCCTTCCTTATAATTGAGGGTGGAATAATCCACCTGGATGAGGACATCCTCCGGAGGAAGATTTTCCAGGGTCAATTCCTGGATTCCACTGGTTAATTGCTCGCCATCACGTTCCACCACAAGCGCTTTAAAGGAATTTTCAACTACCATGAACCAACCTCCTCCTATGGGGACCACCGGCCCCGGGAATGAACTCAATGGAATAAAAACAAGCGATCGCCGTCCAAACGACGTTAGCACAAAAGGACACACCTTTGCCACGGTCATTGGGAAAAAGACAAAAAAGGACCGAAGGCCCACGGGTATTGGAAAAATCATTCCCTGGAAGGGAAGAGAAAAAAGGGCGGGGTAATGAAAACCGAAACCCGGATGTGACATGGAATGGGATGATCTTCCCCTAAAAATGCAGAAGGGAGGCAACGACGAATCGTTGCCCCCCTTGGGATGTTTTTTTGTTCTGCATGTAGGTAGGATATCTACATATGGTGGAGCATCAGGTTATCGGGGAAGAATCCTGGTGTGCAAGTTTCCAGACCCATGCACACGGTCTGCTCTTCCCAGCCCTCGTTGGGATTGGATTTACGGACAGCCCCTTTGTAACGGCTTTTGCAGACATACCCTTGGCTTCCGAAAAGCACTTTAAACAGAAATTTTGATCAAGTCAAGAAATGAATTAAATTTTATTGAATATATTATCATACTGAATCGATAGGATTTCCCAGGAATATCGACTGCAATAATCGGACAATATTTCACGGTCCCCCTGGAAGTCCGTGGGCCGGCCAAGGAGCCGCTTCAACTGGGCCACCAATTGGTCTTCATTGTCATAGAGGACCCCGGGGTGAAGGGAGGCCGGCATGATCTCGGGGTAGGACAGGCGCCGGGGCAGAAGGGGGAAGCAACCGTGGCGAACCGCCTCCACCACGGAGATACCGAAATTTTCCTGGACCGCCGTGGAGACCACAATGCGCCCCTTCTTCAACCAGCCCAGGTAATCCTCCCGGGAGGGGGCATATCCCCAGGCCACCAATTCATCCCGGAAGGCCCTTTTCGCGGTCTGGAATACGGCCGGGGATTTATCATATTGTTCCCCCAGTACGGCCAATTGAAATGGGACATTTTCCGCCTTGAGCCGATCCAGGGCGGCGAAAAAGGCATCTGGATTTTTATCGTATTCCCAGCGGTGGTTCCAGACAATCAGGGGATCGGTTCCGCCCAGATCCTTTGGGGCCGTGGCCGAAAAGCGGCATCCGGGATAGAGGATCCGGCTTTTTTCTTCCAGGGCGTCCACCAGCCAGCCGGGCTTTCCGTCGGGCATCTGCCGGGCCAGCTTCCGGGCCGCATCAAAGAAACAATCCCTGTGGAATTGGGAATTAAAAAGGACCCGATCGGCAGCAAAGGCGGAAACCACATTGGTAAAGCCCAGGTGGAAATCCCGTTTTTCCCCCGGTGCCAAGGGGTAGGACAATTGATTTTCATGGAAGTAAAGAACCACGGGGGGGCATTTCCCCCTGTAAAGGGCCATGAAATCCGTCAGGTCCATCATGTCCGAAGCCAGCACGGCATCATATTTTCCCAGGTCGGGTATCCGGCGATAAAACTCCAGTGCAGCCCCCCGCATCCGCCACTTCCAAAACCGGGGCGGCAGGGTAACCAGATCCATGTCATGGGCGGAATGACGGACCAGGCCGTCGGCAAAATCCTTATGGGATCCCCCGTAAAAGGGTTCCAAAAACAAAATTTTCATGGGTATTTCATCGCTTTACATTTCAAGTGTTGGAATGGGGTCCGGGTCAGGCCCATTTTTATCCCCTTTCCCCACCAGGGTCAACATGAAACCCCGGAAGCCAAGGGAGCCAATCCCTTTTAAATCTTTACAGAACCCTAAAATATTGTTACGGATTTTTCAGGGGGATTTTCAAACCGTCAATCCAAATCCATCCCCAAAGGAGTCTGTTCCGGACATGAACAAATGGGATCAACGCTACCAATCCGATGCCTATTTATATGGAACCCAACCCAATGATTTCCTCAGGGAAAGGGTCAACCACATCCCCAAGGGCCGGGTTTTAAGCCTGGCCGAAGGGGAAGGACGCAACGCCGTTTACCTGGCCCTTCAGGGCCATGAGGTAACCGCAGTGGATGCCTCAAGCGTGGGGCTGGAAAAGGCCAGGCAATTGGCGGGGAAACACCGGGTCAAGGTGAACTGGATCCAGAGCAATCTCGGAGACTTTGACCTGGGAGCGGCCCAATGGGATGCCATTGTTTCCATTTTCTGCCACATTGCCCCGGACCAGAGAAGGGCCCTGCACC
>JAKSBM010000101.1 GCA_022361135.1 Desulfobacterales bacterium
ACTACGGGTCGGGCCAGGCCCTCACCGAAGAAACCTACCTGGCCTCCAAAATATTCAAGGCGGGTTTGAAAAGCAACAACGTGGAAGGCAATCCCCGGCTCTGCATGGCCTCGGCCGTGGGGGGCTATGTCACCACCTTCGGCAAGGACGAGCCCATGGGCTCCTACGACGACATCGACGCCACCTCCTGCTTTTTCATCATCGGCTCCAACACATCGGAATGCCACCCCATCCTCTTCCGCCGCATTGCCCGGCGGAAGCAGGCCGATCCCAATGTAAAAATCATTGTGGTGGACCCCAGAAGAACCAACACCGCCCGCATCGCCGACCTCCACGTCCCCTTCAAACCGGGCACGGACCTGGCCATCCTCAACGCCATGGCCCACCACATCGTGGAGGAAGAACTGGACAATCCCCGCTTCCACGACAAATACGTCAATTTCATGACCAATGATAAGAAAAAACTGGATTTTGAAGGGTATCGAAAATTCCTCCAGGACTACACCCCGGAAAAGGCCGAGGCCATATCCGGGGTTCCGGCGGCCACCATCCGGCAGATGGCCCAGTGGTTTGCCGAGTCCCCGGCCTCCATGTCCCTCTGGTGCATGGGCATCAACCAGCGCATCCGGGGGGTCTGGGCCAACAATCTCATCCACAACCTCCATCTCATCACCGGCCACATCGGCCGACCCGGGGCCACGCCCTTTTCCCTCACGGGGCAACCCAATGCCTGCGGCGGGGTGAGGGACACCGGCGGCCTCTCCCACCTCCTTCCGGCGGGGCGGGTCATTAAAAAGAAAAAGCATAGAAACCAGATGGAAAAACTCTGGGGCCTGCCCCAGGACTCCCTCAACCCCAAACCCGGCCTCCACACCGTGGCCCTGTACAACGCCCTGGGCAAGGGCAAGGTCAAGGCCATGCTCATGCTCTGCACCAACCCGGCCCACTCCCTGCCCAACACCAAAAAGCACCAGAAGGCCATGGCCCGGAAGGACACCTTCATCTGCCTCATCGAAGCATTCGGGGACGCCAAAACCCTGGACTACGCCGACGTGGTCCTGCCCCCGGCCTTTTGGTGCGAAAGGGAAGGGGTCTACGGCTGCACCGAACGGCGTTACGCACTGGTAGGTAAAGCCATTGAGCCCCCTGCCCAATGCCGGGAATCCGTCCACATCCTGGTGGACCTGGCCAAACGCATGGGCGTGGATCCGGCCCTGGTCCCCTACAAGAGCAGTGAAGACGTCTGGAACGAATGGCGGAAGGTGGCCCGGCCCACCCCCTATAACTTCTACGGCATGACCCGGGACCGGCTGCGCAGGGAAAGTGGAATCAAATGGCCCTGCCCCACCGAGGACCACCCCGGCACCAATATCCGTTACGTCCGGGGCAAGGATCCCAATGTTCCGGCCGACCATCCCAACAAACACTTTTTCTACGGCAAGCCCGACGGCCGGGCCGTGGTCTGGATGCGGCCTTACAAGGGAGCCGCCGAAGAGCCCGATGCCGATTATCCCATGGTCCTCACCACGGGCCGGGTCATCGACCATTGGCACACCGGGACCATGACCATGAAGGTGCCGGAGCTGCGGCGCTCCTTCCCCACCTGCTACGTGGAAGTCACCGACCAGGACGCCAAGGCCCGGGGCATCCAGAACGGGGACACCATCAAACTGGTCACCCGCCGGGGGGAAATGGATCTCCCCGCCCGGGTCTCCGACGTCTGCCTCCCGGGCCTGGTATTTGTCCCCTTCCACTATGTTGAAAAACTCATCAACGATCTCACCCTGGACGCCTTTGACCCCGGTTCCAAACAGCCGGAGTACAAAATCTGCGCCGTCCGGGTGGAAAAGGTATAACCATGGCCATTGCCGGATTACTCATCCACACCCAGGAATCGGAACTCGGACAGATAGAAGCCCAGGTCCGGAAAATGGACGGAATGACCAGCCACGGCTGCCACCAGGATCAATACATCGTGGTGGTGGCCGAAGCCCCCTCGGAGCAATTGGAAGACCGGGTCAAAAAAATCGAAGAACTGGACGGGGTGCTGACCATCTACGCCACCTACGTGACCCTGGAAGATGAAGTCAACCCCTGAATTTTTCCAAAAATTTCTTTTCCGGCCCCCGGGGTCCTTCCTCCGCCCCCCGGGAGCACGGCCGGAAAAGGAATTTTTGGCCCGCTGCCTCCAATGCGGCCAATGCGCCCAGGTCTGCATCTTTGACTGCATCTCCATGGGCACGGGATTCAACCCCTTCCAATCCGGCACCCCCCGCATCGATCCCCACAAGGCCCCCTGTTTCCTG
>JAKSBM010000791.1 GCA_022361135.1 Desulfobacterales bacterium
CCAGAACATCGGTTTCCTGGACCAGCTCCTTGGAGCCGCAGGAGGGGCATTCCGTGGGATCATACTCTTCAACAATGACTTCACCACAGGCACATTTCCAGACGGGAATCCGGTGTCCCCACCAGATCTGACGGGAGATACACCAGTCACGGATATTGTCCATCCATTCGAAATAGGGCTTGGACCAGTTGTCGGGGATGATGCGGGTCCGGCCGGAACGAACGGCTTCCGAGGCTTTTTCCGCCAGGGGGCCGACCTTTACAAACCATTGTTTGGAAATGGAGGGCTCCACAACGGTGTGGCAGCGATAGCAGTTACCTACCTTGTGCTTCAGGGGCTCTTTCTTTTCCAGAAGGCCCTTTTCGGCCAGGGCTTCCACCACCTGCTTCCGGCATTCAAACCGGTCCAGACCGGCAAACTGGCCGGCGCCTTCGGTCATGTTGCCTTCGTCGTCGATGACCTTGATCCGTTCCAGGTTATGCTTTTCACCCAGGAGGAAGTCGTTGGGATCGTGGGCCGGGGTTACCTTCAGGGCACCGGTACCAAATTCCAGGTCGACGTAATCGTCCTTAATGATGGGGATCATCCGGTCGGTCAGCGGCAGGGTGATTTCCGTTTCAGTGAGATCGGCAAAGCGGGGATCTTCGGGGTTCACGGCCAGGCCGGAGTCGCCAAACATGGTTTCCGGACGGGTGGTGGCCACGGTGAGGCCCTTTTTCTGTCCCTTAAAGGGATACCGGATATAATAAAGGTAGGAATCCTCTTCTTCGTATTCCACTTCCAGGTCGGCCAGTGCGGTGCGGCAACGGGGGCACCAATTGATGATGTATTGATCTTCGTAGATCAGGCCTTCCTTATAAAGGCGGACAAAAACCTTACGCACGGCTTCGGACAATCCTTCGTCCATGGTGAAGCGTTCACGGTCCCAGTCACAGGAGGCACCCAGCCGTTTGAGCTGATTGATGATGGCTCCGCCGGATTTTTCCCGCCACTGCCAGACTTCTTCTATAAATTCTTCCCGGCCCAGTTGGTCCCGGGTTTTTCCTTCAGCAGCCAGCTTTCTTTCCACCACATTCTGGGTGGCAATGCCGGCATGGTCGGTTCCAGGCATCCAGAGTACGTTATAACCCAAAAGCCGTCTGTAGCGGCACATGATATCCTGAATGACGTTGTTCAAGGCATGCCCCATGTGGAGCACCCCGGTCACGTTGGGAGGTGGGATGACGATGGAAAATGCTTTGTCGTCACTGGTGTCCTTGGCTTTGAAATAGCCCTGGTCCTGCCAGAACTGATACCATTTTTCTTCAATACCCGATGGCTCATACCCTTTATCCAGAGAATCCGAACCCATAATTTAACTCCTAAAACCCGTATTAATGAAAAA
>JAKSBM010000342.1 GCA_022361135.1 Desulfobacterales bacterium
ATGGGTGAATTCAAATCTGCCATGGAAATCTGCCAATTCAACAAGGGTACAGCGGCCATCTGGAAACTCATCTCCAGAATGAACAAATACATCGATGCCAAGGCCCCCTGGAACCTGGCCAAGGATGAAAGCAAGGCAGAGGAACTGGCCGGGGTCATGTATAATCTCATGGAGGGCATCCGGGTGGTCTCCTGTCTGATCTACCCCGTCATGCCGGAAACCAGCCGGAAAATGCAGGATACATTGGGCGTCACCGCCCCCTCCACCGGATACTTCCCCCTGGAAGCCATCCTGCCCTGGGGACAGCTGGAGGCCGGCAGCGCCATTGCAAAGCCTGCCATGCTCTTCCCCCGCATCGATGTCAAAAAAGAAGACAAGGCCCAGGCCGCCAAACCGGCCAAGCCCTTTAAGCCCGCTTTGAAGGATGAAATCACCATTGATGATTTCGCCAAAATCGATCTGCGTTCCGGCAAGGTATTGGAAGCGGAAAAAGTCAAAAAATCAAACAAATTGTTGAAACTCAAGGTTGACCTGGGTGCGGAAACCCGGCAGATCATCGCCGGCATCGCCAAATCCTACAGCCCCGATGACCTCATCGGCAAAGAAGTCATTGTGGTGGCCAACCTCAAGGAAGCCAAGCTCATGGGAGAAGTTTCCCAGGGCATGATCCTGGCCGCCGGCCATAAGAAAGACCTGATCCTGTCTGCCTTTGCCAAGGAACTGCCCCCGGGCTGCCAGGTCAAGTAATAAAACATACCTATCCCCTCCCGGTCTGCGGGAGGGGATCTTTGGAATCCGTATTTGCATACATTTAAAGACGACAATTCCTGGCGACGACACCAATCGGATTTTTTTCTGGACCAACGGAAAAAAAAACGCAAGGGGAGGATTTTCAAAATCCTGCTGGCACTGGTCCTGTTGATCGGCATCAGCTTCAGCTTTAAACCCGCCCTCCACAAGGGCAAGGAACTGATCAGCTGGGTGTCCGCCATGGTGGCCCCCGGCGACCTGCCCGATCCCCTGATCCACAAAAGCCCCACCCTGCTCACCATTGGCCAGGCCCGTGAACAGATAAAAGAGCTGCCCGTGCTCAACGCCTCCAGAAATGTATTTTTTCTGGATACGCCGGAGCAGAGTCTACGGGTCAATACCAGCTTGGATCCGGAGCTCATGGAATATCTGAACTCGGTCCAGGAGAAACTCAAACGGTTGACCCGGGGCAAACCCCGGCAGTTGGCCATTGTGGTCATGGACGGACACACCGGCCAATTCAAGGCCATGGCGGGTTTCGACCTTGAGAACCCCGATGCCAACCCCGTGGCCCAGGACATTTATCCGGCAGCCAGCCTCTTTAAAATCGTCACGGCCACAGCCGCCATTGACGCCCTGGGATACAGCCCCCTGACCCCGGTCTTTTTCAACGGCAATAAATACACCCTGTATAAACGCCAACTCAAGAACACCCGGAACAAGTATACCAGTAAAACAACACTGGCCCGGGCCTTTGCAGAATCCATCAATCCGGTATTCGGCAAGTTGGGACAGAATGAACTGGGCCGGGAACGACTGGACCAATATGCAGAGGCATTTGGATTTTCCCAGGAGTTAAACAGCGACCTGGAATTCCCTTCCGGAAACTTTGCCACCACCCAGAGTAAATATCATCTGGCGGAATTGGGCTGCGGCTTTAATCAGCAAACAACCATTTCTCCCATTTTCGCCGCCGTCATGGTCACTGCGGTCCTGAACCAGGGCCACAGCCGGGTTCCCACCCTGGTGGACCAGATCACCACCGCCATGGATGAAACCATTTACAAACGGGAACAGGCGGTCTATAAAACCGCAATGAAGCCGGAAACCGCCGACGCCATGATCGCCTTGATGCAGAAGACCATCAGTTCCGGAACGGCCAGAAAATCATTTCGCCGCATTTCCCGGGACAAGGTATTGTCCCAATTGATCATCGGTGGTAAAACCGGTTCATTGTACAATCGCGAACACATCATAAAATATGACTGGTTCACCGGATTCGGAAAAACGCGATCCGGGAATGAATCCGTGGCCTTGGCCGTCTTGGTGGGACATGGAAAGTACATCGGCACCCGTGCCGCCACCCATGCCCGATCCATCCTGAGAAAATATTTTGAACCCCGGCTTGCCAAGGCCGACGCACCAAACACGTAGACATTCGTTGATTTAAAATATAGACCCCGGCGGGTCTTTCCAGCACCATCGGAGGTGACATGATTTCTCGCATTCAGAACGCCGTCAGTCGACTTTTCCACGCCATTCCTTCACACATCTGCATGGGCCTTTCACCGGCACAGGCACCGGAGAAGAGCCTCATCATTTTCCCCCATCGCCCCAACACCCTGTGCTGCGGCATTTGTGCCCTGGTGGCCATCAAAGGAAAGCAAGGCCACGGCCCCACGGATTTAAGATGCTTCCACACCGGACTGGACAGCCTGGAAAAAAGTCTGCTCAACCAATTGGACTCCAGCCAGGACCTGGAAGGCCGGTTTCTGGGAGGAGACGCGCTTTTGGAAACCCTCTTCCATCAAACCCAGGAATTGAAGCAGGAACATGTTTTCCAGGAATTGTTCACCGATGCGGCCAAGACCTATGAGCTCACCCAGGCCAGCCAAAGGTTCAACCAATTGGTGGAAACCGCAGCCGGAGAATTCCAGGACGCCGAGGAGACCCTTTCCACAAAGGAAGTGGAAATACTGGCCCAGCGCCTGGAAAAGCTCCGGGATATCGCCTGGGCCCTGGACCGGGAAATATTGGCCAATGTCACCGCCATTCAACAATTGGGACTGTCCCCGGAAATGGAAGAATCCCAGGCCCTGGCCGTATTCAAACGCATCAATGCCGTATTAAACAGCATCGACCGGTTGGAGGTGAGAGGGCGTGACTCCGCCGGGATTTCAGTCCTCTTCACCCTGGCCCCGGAAACCTTTGAATCCTTTCGCCAGGAACTGGGAAAATCCGGCCTGAGCAAAACCCTCAAGGCCAGAACCAACCCCATGATCCTGGCCAACAACGGCATATCCATCCAGGAAGGGCTCCCCCATGCCGACGGCATTCCCTGTATCGGCCTGGCATTTACCTACAAATTTGCAGCGGAAATCGGCGCCCTGGGCGACAATGTGGCCTTCCTCAGAAGCCAGGTGAAGAACGACCATATCCTCCACCTGTTGACCCGATTTCCACATATCAGCGCCTCGGTCAGCGCCCACACCCGCTGGGCCTCGGTGGGGGACATCACCGAAGCCAATTGCCACCCCGTGGACAATACCCCCACGGATCCCAAAATAAAAAAATCCGGCATCCTCCATGTCTGCCTCAATGGGGACATTGACAATTACCTGGAGTTGAAAACCGAATACGAAGCCCATTACGATAAAATCCACACGGACATCAACACCGACACCAAGCTCATCCCCCTCCAGATTGAGCACCACTTAAAACATGGTGCCGACATTGAAGAGGCATTTCGTCTGGCCGTGAACGATTTTTCCGGTTCCCATGCCATCAGCCTCCATTCCGACCTGGCCCCGGGCAAGGTTTTCCTGGCCCAGAAGGGCAGTGGACAGGCCATTTTCGTGGGCATTGCACCGGACCATTACATTGCAGCCTCTGAACTCTACGGGGTGGTGGAGGAAACCCAGCACTACATCAAGCTCAATGGGGAGGACAAGGGGCAGATCGTTGTCCTGGATCAGAATGCCCCCGGCGGAGTGGAGGGCATCCGTTCCTACTATTACAATGGGGAAACCATCTCCATGGACCAGGACCAGGTCCTGACCAGCCAGATCACCTCCCGGGACATTGACCGCCAGGGATTCCCCCATTATTTCCTTAAGGAAATCAGTGAATCACCGGATTCCGTGGACAAAACCCTGGAAAACAAATTCAAACGCAACGGGGAAACGGGATTGTTTGAAATCAAACTCCCCGAGGAAACCGTCCCCAACACCATTATCCAGGAACTGATCACCGGAAAAATTTCCAAGGTCTATTTCATTGGCCAGGGCACCGCGGGCATTGCCGCCCAGGGCTGTGCAGACATGCTCACCCATTACCTGGGAGAGACCCAGCTCCAGATCCGGGCCTTGAAATCCTCGGAGCTCTCCGGCTTCAGCCTAGACACCGACAGCCGGGGCAATGCCATGGAAAACACCCTGGTGGTGGCCATTTCCCAATCCGGCACCACCACGGATACCAACCGAACCGTGGACATGGCCAAGGCCTGCGGCGCCCGTACCCTGGCCATCGTGAACCGCAGGGAATCCGACCTCACCTTTAAAACCGACGGGGTGCTTTACACCTCCTCGGGGCGGGACATTGAAATGTCCGTGGCCTCCACCAAGGCCTTTTACTCCCAGCTCACGGCCGGGGCCGTCCTGGGGCTTTACATTGCCGCCGTCACCCAAACCCGCTCCCCGGAATACATTGCCCAGGAAATCGGTGAACTCATTGCCCTGCCGGAAAAGATGAAAGCCACCCTGGCCTTGAAAGATGAAATCAAAGCCTCTGCCGATACGGCCGCCGTCACCAAAAACTATTGGGCAACCGTGGGATCCGGGGCCAATAAAACCGCCTCCGACGAAATCCGGATCAAACTTTCCGAACTCTGCTATAAAACCATTTCCTCGGATTTTGTGGAGGATAAAAAGCACATTGATCTTTCGTCGGAACCCCTGATCATCATCTGTGCCGCAGGGACCCGGGAAAGCGTCTTGGGCGATATCATCAAGGACACGGCCATCTTCCATGCCCACAAGGCCACCCCCATTGTCATCACCACCCAGGGGGAAGACCGGTTCGACACCTACTCCGACCACATTTTTAAAATCCCCCACATCCCGGAACACTTTGCCCCCTTGCTGAACACCCTGGTGGGCCACCTCTGGGGCTATTACGCCGCCCTGGCCATTAACCGGGGCTCCTCCTTTTTCTACAAATTCAGAACCGAGATCCAGGAGCTTCTGGAGGAATACATGGCCCAGGGCCAGGATGAATACGAGATCCTTTTGGAAAAACGCTTCCGGGAGAAGGTGGCCCTCTACTACAATAAATTTTCCCAAAAAAGACGGGAGGACGGCTTCCCCGCAGCCATGGGGCTGGATAATGCAGCCAATATCACCCTTTTGCTCAAGTACCTCTCGGGCCGCTTGCCC
>JAKSBM010000914.1 GCA_022361135.1 Desulfobacterales bacterium
CCGGTTGATTCGAAGCTTGGGAAGGCCGTCGTCATTCATGACAATTTTAAAATCGTTGCCATGCTTGTAGACATAAATGTCCGGTGTAATATAAGCGGGTTCTTCCGTGGAAAATTTTCTCCCGGGTTTGGGTTCCAGGTAGTGGATGATTTTCACAGCAGCCCGGACATCGTCCACGGATATCTTTAATGCTTTGGCAATTTTTTTACTGTTTCTGTTTTCCAGATTTTTCAGATGATCGGTGATGATGCTGGTGATGATATCATTCTGGATGCCCAATTGTTTGACCTGGATCAACAGGGTTTCTGTGAGGTTCCTTGCACAGACCCCGGAAGGGTCGAAGGTCTGCAATACGGAAAGGACCTCTTCAACGGTTTCTGCTTCATGGCCGGATTCTTCGGCCAATTCCTCCACTGTGGAGCAGAGGTAGCCGTCCCGGTTCAGGTTGCCGATGATCAAATGGCCCAGCTGTTCTTTCTCCGATTCCAATCCCTGGAGCATGAGCTGCCATTTCAGGTGGGCATCAAGGGTGGGGCGCTCCGAGGTGAAGGCCTCAAAATTCGGGGCTTCGGTGTGCTCGGATTCCGTATAAATTCGGCCGGTGGAATTGTACTCGTTGATGTAATTTTCCCAATCGATGTCGGAGTTCACCTTTTCATCGATGGTCACTTCTTTGACCGGGGGTTCTTTCTCGGATTCTCCAGCGTCGGCCTCCTGGGCAGTGATGCTTTTATCCGTTACATCGTCAGTGATGGATTCTTCAAGGGCAGGGTTCTGCTCCATCTCCTGCTGAATCATTTCAGCCAGCTCTAGGCGGGAGAGTTGGAGAAGCTTGATGGCCTGCTGAAGCTGGGGCGTCATGACCAGCTGCTGGGTCAATGTGAGGTTTTGCTGTAATCCGAGTTCCATATTAAAGCTTAAAATTATCCCCTAGGTATATTTTCTTGGCAATTTCACTTGAGATGATTTTTTCGGGCGGACCCGATTCGATCACCTGTCCTTGACTCACTATATACGCATGATCACAGACCCCCAGTGTTTCCCTTACGTTGTGGTCTGAAATCAGAACTCCTATCCCTTTTTTGCTGAGTTGCCGGATGATCTGCTGAATGTCTATGACAGCCAGCGGATCAATGCCTGCGAAGGGTTCGTCCAAAAGGATGAACAGGGGATCCGTGGCAAGCACCCGGGCAATTTCAAGCCGCCGCCTTTCTCCTCCGGAGAGGGACGCGGCCTTTTGTCCGGCCAATCGCATGATTCCCAATTCCCGCAACAGGGATGATGCCTTTGCCTTAACATCGATTCCGTTTTTGGGCAATACCTCAAGTATGGCGGAAATATTTTCCAGGACCGTCAATTTTTTAAAAATGGAAGATTCCTGGGGCAGATAACCGATGCCTTTTCTGGCCCGGATATACATGGGGTCCCGGGTAATATCCTCATTTCCCAGGTAGACGGTGCCGCCATTGGGTTGAATCATGCCCACGGTCATGTAGAAGGTGGTGGTTTTTCCAGCACCGTTGGGGCCGAGCAAACCGGTGATCCGTCCGGGCTGCACCTTGAGATTGACCTTGTTGACAACGGTTTTGTTGTCGTATTTTTTAACCAGGTTTTCCAGTAATAGTTCTTTCATGTGTGTTGGAAGACCTTTAGTTGTTCATGTCTTTCAGACGTTGGGTTTCTTTGTCATTTGGGTCAAAAAATGCTTCCACGCGGCTTTTGCCGTCACTTTCCACCATGGCCTGGTCGGATTTTCTAAACAGGGTGATTTTTTTCCCTGCTACAAAGCTTTTGCCGGTCCACAGCCGGGGGGCATTGCCGGTCAATATCAGGATTTCATCGTCCAGGTTGTAAACGGCTTTGTCGGAAACAGCTCTTCTTGCGCCGGAAATGAATTCAACATTGCCAACGGCCACGATTTTTTTAATTTTATTCTGATTTTTTGTGTCGGCTTGGGATTCGTCAAAATGAATCTGCAGGCGGTCCGAGGTGATGGTGCCGTCTTCCCTGGTGACCTTTACGTTGCCGGAAAACTCCACTACGCCTTCATTCCGTTGGGCAACCATTTTATCGGAGATGACCCGGGTGGCATTGGGTTTGGCTGGGGCCTGGGCCAGGGCAGGGGACGAAAAGGAGAGGACGAGCAGGGCCATAAGAAGGCAAATGCTGCCGATTTTAAGGGAGTTTGAAGTTTTCACTGAATATTCCTTTTACATTCCGATTCAAAACGATTCGGTTCGCTCTTAAATCCATTATCATTTCGTCCGCTTCGACCTCAGAGTCTTTATTTTCAAGCCTTATCGGCGCATCGGACTGTATTATATGGGGTTTTTTTTTATAATGCAACTTATCAGTTTTGAGGGTGTATCCCTCGTGTTCAACCACCACATTGCTTGAAAAAAACATGTCATGGGTTTCGGTGTCCAACTCCCCCTTATCCGCCCGAAGATGGACTTTTTTTTCTTCTTTGGTATAGAAGACGACCTTTACCTGTTCCAGGATGGCCTTGTTCTCCTCACTCACCAGGGTGGCCGAGGCTGCATCCAACTCCCATTCGGTGATGCCGTTTTTTTTGGATACCTGTTGGAGCAGGTTTAGCTTCATGGCGGCGTCCGAGTCCACATGGACATCTTCCACGGTGAGTTTTGGAATGGGAGCCTGTCCTTTGAAAAGATAAAGGCCAAGCCCGACCATGGCGCAGCAGAGGACCAGTATGAGGCCCCCCAGGAGCTTTTTTCGGCCGGATGGGTTCATTTAAGGTAGGACTCCAGTATCTTATCCCAAAGTCCATTGGACTTGAGTATGAGTTCACAGAATTCCCTGACGGCACCCTGGCCACCCTTGGCCCGGGTGATGAAATCGGCCTGCTGCCGTACCTCGGGCACGGCGTCTGCCACGGCCACGGAAAATCCCACCCGGGTCATTGCAGGCAGATCAATAAGATCATCCCCCATGAATGCCATCTTTTCAGGGGCAATCCCCATTTTCTGGGAAATGGTTTCAATGGATTTTGATTTGTCCTTGATTCCGTCAAAGAGCAGGTCAAGTCCAAGGTTCTCACATCTGTGTCTCAGGGCGCCCGAAGTCCTCCCCGTGACAATTCCGACCTGGATCCCGGCATCCATGAGAAGGCGAATGCCCAATCCATCCTTTGAGTTGAAACTTTTAACCTGGGCTCCGGAATCGGTGTATGTGATCTGGCCGTTGGTCAACACGCCATCCACATCCAATAATAAAAGCTTTATTTGTGACAACTGGGCTTTCATGGGGCTTAACCAGCGGCTTTTTTAATTTTGAGCAGGGTTTCAAGGAGGGCCGGCATCTCGTCCAGGGGGATGGAGTTGGGGCCGTCACACAGGGCTTTTTCCGGTTCCGGGTGGGTTTCCATGAAAATGCCGTGGGCACCGGCGGCAATGGCGGCCTTGGCAAGGGGGGGAACAAATTGGCGTTCACCTGCGGAAGATCCGCCGGCTCCACCGGGAAGCTGAACGCTGTGGGTGGCGTCAAAGACCACGGGAACACCCATTTCACTGAGGATCTGGAAGGAACGGAAATCCACCACCAGGTTGTTGTAGCCGAAGGAGGCGCCCCGTTCGGTGATGCAGATGTTCTCGTTGCCTGTGGATTTTGCCTTATTAATAATGTTGCCGCAATCCCTGGGGGCGACAAATTGTCCCTTTTTAATGGCAATGGGTTTACCCGTGCTGCAGGCTGCAACAATGAGATCCGTCTGGCGGCAGAGAAAAGCGGGGATCTGCATGACATCAAGGACTTCGGCGGCTTTTTCCGCCTGTTCGGCCATGTGAATATCGGAAATGACTTCCAGATCCAGATCGGTTTTAATCTGCTTGAGGATTTGAAGCCCTTCGTCAAATCCAGGGCCCCGGAAGGAGGTGATGGATGTGCGATTGGCCTTGTCGCAGGATGCTTTGAAAATAAAGGGGATTCCCAGATCCTGGGTGACTGCTTTAAGGTTTTTGGCTATATTATATGTGGTGTCAAAATCTTCGATGACACAGGGGCCGGCCATGAGAAAGAAGGTGGGGTCGGACCCATTGATTTTATTGAAAAAAAAATTACTCATTTAATAATCCTTACAGAGAGTGGGGGTTTGGGCTAAAAGTATAGTTTGGTTCGGCAAAAGTCAAGAATGTAAAATTCCTTGATAAGTTGGTGTATTGTTGGTATTTTTATTACCATTTTGTGCAATATTAATCTAACTTCTTGAAAAAATGTAGGATCCTGAATGAAGAAACTCGTCTATTTCGTGGTGTGCATTGGTATATTGCTGCCACTGGGCTGGGGACTGCTCTATAAATATGAAGGCGAAAAGCCCTTGGTTGATATCTCAATGCCTTCTATCTATCTCAATAAAAAATCAAAACTTTCCTTAAACATTACAGATTCCAAAACCGGGTTGCGACACGTCGCCGTTTACATAACCCAGCAGAATAATGAAAAGAAACTCTTGGAAAAGAGCTATCCGGCCTCATCCATCCAGAGTTTTTTTTCCGATAAAAAGGTGACCCGGGATGACTTTGAAATTTCCATTGAATCCCGTAAATACGGCATGGTGGATGGAGATGCCGTCATCCGTGTGCAGGTCTCGGACTATTCCTGGCGGGATTGGAATAAGGGGAACGTATACGAGTTGACCCAGAAGGTGATTATCGATTCCAAGCCCCCCCGGGTGAAGGTTTTGACCTCCCGGCATAATATCCAAAAGGGTGGGGCGGGACTGGTCATCTATCGCGTATTTGAGGAGGATGTAAAAAGCGGTGTCATGGTGGGGGATAATTTCTTTCCGGGGGCTTCCGGGATGTTCAATGACCCCAATGTTTACGCTGCTTTTTTTGCCTTGAATCACACCCAGGGGCAGGGTACCCGCATTTGGGTGCGTGCCGAAGATGTGGCCGGCAACATGACCAAGCGGGGATTCCGCTATTACATCGGAAACAAGAATTTCAAAACCGATACCCTCACCATTTCAGATCGGTTCCTTGAAATAAAAATGCCCAATTTTGACCTGGGAGACCTTGAGGAACAATTTTCAGCAACAAAGAATCCCAATCTTTCCAAATTCCTTGAAATCAATCGAAATATCCGCCAGGCAAATGTGGATAGAATCCTTTCAGTTCCTTCTGATACCGCATCGGAGGTCCTCTGGCAGGGACGGTTCGGACGTCTCCCCGGATCGGCAAACCGGGCCGGCTTTGCCGATCGTAGAATATATAAATATAAAGGTAAGGAAGTGGACCGGGCCACCCATTTGGGGATTGATCTTGCGTCCACGGCCAATGCCGAAGTCTTGGCCGGAAACACCGGTCGGATCATCATGGCCGAGTCCGTTGGGATTTTTGGAAATTCCATCATCATTGACCATGGTTTTGGCTTGGCCAGCCTTTATTCCCACCTTGATTCCATGAATGTGGGGGTGGGAGATACCGTGAAAAAAGGGGATCTCATCGGTTACACCGGCATCACCGGACTGGTGGGCGGGGATCACCTTCATTTTTCCATGATTGTACATAATACCTTTGTGAACCCCGTTGAATGGTGGGATCGCAAATGGATTAAGAATAATATTACCCAGAAAATTGAAGCCGTTCGGAAAATGATCACCAAGTAACAGTACAGGATTGTCATGAGCGATTACCAGGTCAACAAGAGTTATGCCGAGATAAACAACCGCATTGCCAAGGGCGAAGCGGTGGTTGTTACAGCTGAAGAGATTATTGATATCGTAAAAAAGGACGGAGTGGTAAAGGCGGCCAAGGAAATTGACGTTGTTACCACCGGAACCTTCGCTCCCATGTGTTCTTCGGGGGCATTCATAAACATTGGCCAGTCCAACCCTCTGGTTCGCACCACCAAAACCTGGTTCAATAATGTGCCGGCCTATTCCGGTGTGGCTGCGGTGGATTGTTACCTGGGAGCCACCCAGACCAGTGAGGATGATCCCTTAAATAAATACCATCCCGGCGAGTTTAACTACGGCGGTGGGCACGTCATCCAGGATCTTGTGGCAGGCAAGGCCATTGATGTGGTGGCGGAAAGCTATGGCACCGATTGTTATCCCAACCGGCGCATTGAAAAAACCATGACCCTTTCCGAGCTGCCCAATGCCATGCTGGTTAATCCCCGAAATGCATACCAGAATTACAATTGCGCCATTAATCGCACCGATAAGACCAAGTATACCTACATGGGGACCCTGAAACCGGGCATGGGAAATGCCACCTATTCCACTTCGGGCGAACTCAGCCCGCTTTTCAATGATCCCTATCTGAAAACCATTGGACTTGGGACCCGGATTTTTCTGGGGGGTGCCCAGGGCTATGTGACCTGGACAGGCACCCAGCATAAGTCCGAAGTGGAGCGGGGGATGAATGGTGTCCCCGTTTCTGCCGCTGGGACATTGAGCGTCATCGGGGATCTCAAGGAAATGTCCCCCGAGTGGCTGGTGGGGCAGTCCATACGCGGATACGGTTGTTCCCTTTCCGTGGGGATCGGTATCCCCATTCCCATTCTCAACGAAGAAATCATGAAGTTCACTTCGGTTGCAGACGAAGAAATTTTCACACAGATCGTTGATTACGGACATGATTACCCCCAGTGTATCTCCAAGTCATACGGTCAGGTCAGCTATGCGGAACTCAAGAGCGGTTCCATCACCGTAAAGGGCAAGGAAATCCCCACGGCACCTTTGTCCAGCATGGTAAAGGCCAGAAAAATTGCCAGTCTCCTGAAATCATCCATTACCCGGGGCAAGTTTCTATTGGGCGAACCCCAGCATCTGTTTTATTGAATCGGAAACCTTTAAATGAAAAAGACCACAATAAAGAAAAAAAGTGCCTGGCGCGAGAATATCGAAGCCATTCTCATTGCCATTGTCATTGCCATGTTCATCCGGACCTTCATTGTCCAGGCATTTAAAATTCCATCGGGATCCATGCTTGAAACCCTCCAGATCGGGGATCAGATTCTGGTGAATAAGTTCATCTACGGCATCAAGATTCCCTTTACCGATGGGAAAAATTTGATCCCGGTTAAGGATCCGGTCCGGGGCGACATTGTGGTTTTCAAATATCCGGAAGATCCGTCCAAGGATTTTATCAAGCGGGTCATTGCCGTGGCAGGCGATTCAGTGGAAATCATTGATAAGCAGCTCTATGTCAATGACAAGAAAATTACGGGCGAGCCCTATGCCCATTATTCCAAACATTATACCCCCCTGGATAATCTCCCCCGGATAACCATTCCGGAAAATAAAATTTTTGTCATGGGGGACAATCGGGACAACAGTCATGACAGCCGGGCATGGGGCTATGTGGATTTAAGCCAGGTCCGGGGCGAAGCATTCATGATTTATTGGTCCTGGGACAGCAAAAACTTTGGCGTCCGGTGGCGCCGAATTGGTGATATACTATTATAAGGTAGATCTATGGTGTTTGAGAAAAAAGATGTTTTAGATATCCAATCCCTGACAGCCGATGAAATTTCCATGATTTTGGATACGGCCATTGGGATGAAGGAGATATCGGAAAGGCCTGTGAAAAAGGTGCCCACCCTCAGGGGGAAGACCATTATCATGTTTTTCCAGGAACCTTCCACCCGGACGAAGTTGTCCTTTGATATTGCTGCCAAGCGGTTGTCTGCAGATACGGTTTCCATTTCCAAGAGTTCCTCCAGTATTGTTAAGGGCGAAACTTTGATTGATACGGTGAAGAACCTTGAGGCCATGAAACCGGATATTATTGTCATGCGCCATTCTTCATCGGGTGCGCCCTATCTTGTTGCTAAAAATGTTTCCTGTGGTGTTATCAATGCCGGCGACGGAATGCACGCCCATCCCTCCCAAGCCCTGTTGGATATGATGAGTGTGGTGGAGAAAAAGGGTAGCCTCAAGGACCTTAAAATTTCCATCGTGGGTGACATTGCACATTCCAGGGTGGCCCGGTCCGATGTCATAGGATTTTCCCGCATGGGGGCCCAGGTTTCGGTCTGTGCGCCGGAAACCATGATTCCCCAGGGAATTGAAAAGTTGGGATGCCGGGTTTACAACGACATGGAGGCCTGCGTGGAAGGGGCCGATGTCGTCATGATGCTGCGGATCCAAAAGGAACGGATGGGAAATTTGCTTTTTCCCACCGAACGGGAATATGCCCAGCGTTTCGGTTTGAATCGCAAACGGCTTGAGCTGACAAAACCCGATGCCTTGGTCATGCATCCCGGCCCCTTGAATCGCGGGGTGGAAATCTCCAGTGAAATTGCCGACTCCAGTCGCTCTCTTATCTTGGATCAGGTGACCAATGGAGTGGCTTTGCGCATGGCGCTTTTTTATCTGGTAGCAGGAGGAAACAGATATGCAGAAACTGATTAAGGGATGCCGGGTCCTTGACCCGGGGCAAATGGATCAGGAAAAAGATATCCTGATTAAGGACGGCGTCATTGAAGCAATCCTTGACCCTGGCACTGATTTGTCCGGTACCGACAAAGACATGGAGATCGTGGATTGCTCCGGAAAGGTGATGGTTCCGGGGTTGGTTGATATCCACGTCCATCTGCGGGAGCCGGGCCACGAGTACAAGGAAACCATTGAAACCGGTTTGAAGTCCGCAGCAAAGGGGGGCTTCACAGCGGTCTGTTCCATGCCCAATACCCGTCCCATCAATGACAATGCCCAGGTGACTTCTTTTATCATCGAAAAGGGCAGGGCTGCCAATGGGGCCAAGGTTTATCCGGCCGGTGCCATCTCCAAGGCATCTTCCGGGGAAAGCCTTGCGGAAATCCACGACATGAAAGTGGCTGGTGCCAAGGCCATTACCGATGATGGATGGCCGGTGAGTGATTCCCAGCTCATGCGGCGGGCATTGGAATATTCCAAGGGAATGGGCCTTCCGGTTTTTGTCCATGCCGAGGATGCTTCCCTTGCCAAGGGGGGCGCCATGAATGAAGGGCTGGCCGCAACCCAGATGGGAATCAAAGGCATTCCCAATGCCGCTGAAAGCGTCATGGTTGCCCGGGATATTTATCTTTCCGAACTCACCGGTGCACCCGTGCATTTTTGCCATATTTCAACGGCCGAATCCATTGAGGCCATTCGGCAGGCTAAAAAGCGGGGAAGCCTTGTGACCTGCGAAACCGCACCCCATTATTTCACCTTGACCGATGGGGATATTCCCCCATACGACACGAATTTCAAGATGAATCCCCCCTTGAGATCCGAGGTGGATCGCCAGGCCGTGATCCAGGGGCTTGTCGATGGGCCCATTGATGCCATTGCAACGGACCATGCCCCCCACGGGGTGGATGAAAAGGATGTGGAGTTTGATCAGGCCGCATTCGGTATCATCGGACTTGAAACGGCCTTTGCCCTTTCCTATCAATTGGTTCTGGATGGCAAGCTCAGCCTTGAAGCGTTGATGGTGAAAATGTCCCAGGCTCCGGCGGGTATCCTTCAGATCGATACGGGAATTGCCGTGGGAAAACCTGCGGACCTTACCATTTTAGATTTGGAATCCAAGTGGACGGTGAATCCGGACGATTTTGTTTCCAAGAGCAGGAATACCCCCTTTGCCGGCAGGCGTGTTACCGGTGAAGTTGCCATGACCCTTGTTGATGGAAAAATCGTATACAGGAAATCCTGATCTGGATTCGTTCACGACCCAATGGACACAAAGCACCATATACTTATTGTTGACGATGACCCGGAGGTCCGGGAGCACCTTGACCTCCTCCTTCAAAGGGAAGGCTATGGGATCACTGCGGTCAAAAATGGAAAGCAGGCCCTGCAGAAATTATCCAAAAAACAATATGGTATGGTGCTTTCCGGAGTTCGTCTCGGGGACATTCACGGGCTGGAATTGCTCCGGGATATTAAGGAGAAAACCCCTGACACCATTGTTATCATGATTTCCCATCGGCCTACCACCGAAGCGGCGGTGGAAGCCATGAACCTGGGGGCATACGATTTTGTCCCCAAGTCATTTGATGATGATGAATTGAAACATACCGTCTTCAAGGCTTTTTCCACGGTTCAGTTCCCGGATGATCAATACAGTCAGCCCGGATATATGCACTATGATCGAATCCTTGGGCAAAGTCCGGTGATGAAATCCATTTATCGCCTGATCGAGCAGATTGGGAACACAAATACCAATGTGCTGATAACCGGCGAAAGTGGAACCGGTAAAGAGTTGATTGCCAGGGCCATACACGAAAATTCCCACCAACGGGAACATCCCTTTGTGGTCGTCAATTGTGGGGGGATTCCCGATACCCTCATGGAAAGCGAATTTTTTGGCCATGTTAAAGGTGCATTCACCGGCGCCGTCTGCGATAAAAAAGGCTTGTTTGAAGCGGCCAATCGTGGCACTATTTTTTTGGACGAGATCGGAGAGCTTTCCCCCCTGCTACAGGTCAAATTGCTCAGGGCTGTCCAGGAGACAACCTTTAAACCCGTTGGGGGAACCCAAGAGATCCAGGTGGATGTCCGCATTATCTCCGCCACCAATAAAGAATTGGAAAAAGAGGTCATTGAAGGGAATTTTCGTGAAGACCTCTATTTTCGTTTGAATGTCATCCCCATCAAAGTGCCGCCATTGAGGGATCGCATGGGGGATGTTGAAATTCTTTCCAGACATTTCGTAGAGAAATATTCCAGGGAGATGGGGAAACCGGAAGCGGCGTTATCGTCATATGCCATAGAATTCTTGAATGATTACACCTTTCCAGGAAATGTTCGCGAATTGGAGAACCTCATTGAAAGAAGTGTGGCATTATCTTCCACCAATATTATTTTACCCGAGAGCCTGACCATCTCCACACATAAGCGCCGGCGTTGGATTGAAGGCGTCCAGGGACGCCGGTTTGATTTGAACGATGTGGCCCAGGGGGTTGACCTGGATGAAATTCTCAGTACCATAGAGACAGCTTATTTGAGCAAAGCAATGAAAGTCGCCCATGGGAATAAAAAAATCGCAGCCGACCATCTGAATATCAGTCTTCGCTCCCTTCGCTATCGCCTGAGTAAAAATATTTAACTCATTCTCAATTTGAAAAACCGTGTGAAGTCTGTTAAGGTTAGCACAGATCGTATCTTTCACATTCTATATTAGTAAAATTGTTTTTTTAAAGCCCGATAAACTGGGGTGTTAAACATTGTAAGCTTGTTTGGCTGGCACGGTCGTTGCAACCAATATATCTTTAAGACGCATGACCTTAAATATAAATGTTTAATTACACTAAAATTTCATAGGAGGCTGTATGAAAAAGATTTTTACCAGTAAAAAAGGTTTCACATTGATTGAGCTGATGATTGTCGTCGCCATCATTGGTATCCTCGCGGCCATCGCCATTCCCAATTTTTTGAATTATCAGTGTAAAGCGCGGCAGGCTGAAGCCAAAACCCTGTTGGGTAACATGCGAGTTGCCCAGGCCGCGTATTATGCCGAGCATGATACCTATACCCAATCAAATTCAAACCTTGGATTTGAGTACAATACAAGTACTTCAAAATACACCATCACAACGACGGCAGCTTCGAACTCCGCCTTTACAAGTCAGGCCACAGGAACCATTCGAGGTTCAACCGATACATGGACTGTAGACGAGGACGGGGCGTTTAATAATACTCCCAATGCCTGTGATTAATTCCATCGGTGGGCATATCCTTGAACTTTGTTTCAAGGATATGCTGAAATTTTATTCGTCAATATGAAACCAACGTCTCGCCGGAGTTTGTCTTTTCTCTGTTTGTTTTTTTTTGTCCCTGTGTTTTTACAATTTCAATATGACAGGATGGCAGAAAAAAAGGTGTTTGGATCTGCCACTTGTTCCTGGTGCGAGGAAGGTTCTGTTGACTCTGTTGTTTTTCTTCCCAAAAATTCAATCATTACCCAGGGTATTTTCCCAGAATCACCAGCTTTTCTTTCCAGCTTGATCTGGATTCGGGCTAAATACTATTTCGGGTCTCGTTCTTCTTCCGATCAAGCCTTTGATCAATTAATGCTTTTAATGGATCAAATTACGGATCTGGCACCCCGGTGGCATTCTCCCTATTTATGGGGCGGAATACTTTTATATTCCGAGGCTGGGGAGCCGGAAGAATCCCTATTCTTAATTAAAAAAGGAATTCGTAATTTCCCGGATTCGTGGGAACTTCTTTTTTTAAAGGGGTTCATAGAGTGGAAGTATTTTGCTCAATTGGATATGGCTTCCGAGAGTTTTTTCCAGGCATCTTTGCATGGGGGGGCACCAATCTATCTTCCCTCCCTGGCTGCAACCCTTGCCCAAAAAAATGGGGATCTAAAACAGGCATTGAATTACCTCCAACTCACGTTGGAAAGAATTTTACCCCCCACCCAAAGGGAAATTGTTATTTCGAAGGTTCAGGAGTTGGCTAACCCATGATGAGTTCTGTTGTTGAGTGGAATCATGTCGACTATGACGTACGTTCGGGGTTTTTCAACCAGAAGCAAAATATATTGAAAGATGTCAATGTTGAGGTGTATCCAGGTTCCGTGGTTGGGCTCATCGGCCCCAATGGAGCGGGTAAAACCACAACTTTAAAATTGGGGTGTGGATTGTTAACACCGTCATCCGGCACTGTGAATATCCGTGGGCAAAAGGCCGTGTCGCCTTCTGCCCGCGTTGGGGTTGGGTATGTGCCGGAGCAGCAGAATTTTTCTCCCAACCTAAAAGTTATGGAGTGGCTCTGTTTTCTGGCCCATGTGTCGGGAGTTGGAAGGTGGAAGGCCATGGATTCGGCGAAAAAAGTGTTGGTTCAGATGGAATTGGAGCAAAAAAAAGACGCACTTTTGCACACCCTATCCAAGGGGCAGATTCAGCGCGTTGGAATCGCCCAGGCTTTATTGGGCAACCCTGATGTGCTTTTTTTGGATGAGCCCATGAGCGGTCTGGATCCGTTCTGGCGGCAGCGAATGATGGAGTTGTTGCTGGATTTTCAATCCCAAGGCGGAACCATTGTTTTTTCGTCCCATATTCTTGTGGATATTCATCACATATCGAGTCATATCTTTTATATCCAAAATGGGAAGATTCAGTGGAAAGGCAAGGCTGGGGAATTTACGAAATTTCAGAAACAATACAGGATCGTATTTAAAAAGTGGCCAAATCTTCCCCCTGGAGGGAGCCCTGAATTTGATTTAAAGGAGCTGCCCAACGGAACCTGGACAACCATTGTCGAGCAGGGGAAAAAAGATTTTTTATTGAAGCAGAATGTTCGTTTCGGTTTTGAAATTGAGTCCATAACACCCATGGCATTTTCCGCGGAAACATTTAAAAATGATATTCAGAATTAATCGAATTCACCAGATTGGATATGTTTTCCTAAAAGAGATCCTCCGATCCTATCAATTCATGGGATGTGTGTTCATTGTCGGCCTCCTTTTTTTGGGTATTTACATGGTGCAATTCCTGGTTAGCGGAGCACTCCACCATACGGTTCAGACCGGGGCTTTCTGGGTGGTCGGAATTTCCGGTTTGATTTTTACCCTGGCCGTCGGCGCCAACTCCCTGGGCAGGGACATTGAGAAAAAAGCCTATTTTATCGTTTTGGTTCGCCCCATTGGGAGAGTGGATTTGTTCCTTGGCAGGGCATGGGGGATGGGACTGTTTTTATCCTTTCTTTTTTTTATTACAACGTTCATGTGGGGCGTTGTGATGAAAATCCCTGGTATTCCCATCACCTCGAATCATTTGATTGGGCTCCTTTTTATTTTTTTGGAATGGATTATTCTGGGTGGTTTCAGTCTTTTATTTTCAAGTTTCACCACGCCGATTTTCCATGCCGTTTTTATGGTTGGGGTTTATTACCTGGGACATTGGAGTGAGATCATCGGTATTTTTGCAGATAAAGTTGACGGATGGCGGCATTTTTTATTGAATGGCATCTATTTTCTCATCCCCAATTTAGAATTGTTGAATTTCCGTGAGCATTCCGTCTATTCTCTTCCCATTCCCGGGGAACAAATTGTCATGGCTGCATTAACCGGAGCGTCATGGGCCCTTTTTATCGGCTTCCTTGCGTTGCTGGTTTTTTGTAATCGAAAACTTTTGTGATGAATTGGAATATGAAAATGTGCTAAAGCCACGGAAAAGAACATTTTTTTGGCTCGGAATTGCTGTAATGTTGATTTACAGCAATTCCTACCGTGCATCCTGGCATTTGGATGATTGGGATAATATTGTCCGAAATCCAGGCATCCAAATTTCCGTCCTTTCCCTCCAATCCATTGGACAGACTTTTTTTGCACCACCACCCAAAACCCTGAAGCCGGGTGAAAAAAGACTCTATAGACCGCTTCCAATGATGAGTTTTGCGCTAAACTGGTATTTTGGGGGGGCCAATGTTGGTGGATATCACCTTGTTAATATCATGATTCATGTTTTGACAGCGTGGATGCTTTATTTGACAATTTTGTTATTGATGAACAGTCCCTCCGTGGGGATGCGGGATCGGGTAACGATGGAAACCATCGCATTCCTGGCAGCCTTTATTTGGGCCATACACCCCATCCACACCCAGGCCGTAACATATATCGTCCAGAGAATGACCTCTCTATCCGGGCTCTTTTGCATTTCCGCCATTTACTCATATGGGCGAGCCAGGCTGTGTGGAGAATTTTTAAAGGCGTTTCAATGGTTTTCTCTTTGTGTGTTGTGTTTCACTGCTGCATGTTTATCCAAGGAAAATGCCATCACCTTGATTCCTATCTTGATTCTGTTGGAATTTTGTTTTTTTAGGGATTTAAAACAGATTCAAAATCGTCGTTTATTTAAAATGATTGGTTTGGGGCTTTTGGTCCTTGGAATGGGTATAACCATTGCCGTTCTTCTGGGGTGGAATCCCTTTGGAATCATGGATGGATATAAGGTTCGCAGTTTTACCCCGGGGCAACGCATTTTGACCCAATTCAGAGTCCTGTGGATTTATATCCAAAAGTTATTTATTCCTTTGGAGTCATTTTACTCCATCGATTATGATGTCCTGGCAAGTCGCAATTTGATTGAGCCCTGGAGTACTTTGTTGGGACTCATTGGGATTGCCTCGGCCATGGGGCTTGGGTTGGCGATGGTTAAAAAAAGGCCACTAATCTGTTTTCCCATCTTTTTTTTCTTTTTAGCCCATTCCGTGGAAGCCAGTTTTTTACCGTTGGAACTGGTGTTTGAGCATCGGAATTATTTCCCTTCCATGTTTTTATTTCTCCCATTGGCAGTTTGGCTAACCCATTTTTTAAGGGAAGGTTACAACGGGTGGAATAAAATTTCCGGCCTTCTGTTGAGACTGTGTCTGCCGGTTTTATTTTTCAGCATTGCCTTGGCCACCTATTCTCGGAATTTTGATTGGCAAAGTGAAGTTTCCCTTTGGCGGGATGCCATGGAGAAAGCACCGCAAAGTGCCCGGACTGTACAAAATTATGCCTATGCACTCTGGCGATTTGGGACAAATCCCGATTGGAATTTGATTGAGCAGCTCTTCAAGGATTCGGCTCAGTTAAGGCCCCATAAAAACAAAAATTTTGTCCAGAGTGTTTCCTATATAAATTTAAGTGCATTGTATGGGGATATTGGTGAAGCTGAAAAAGAACTGGAATTCGCCCAAAAAGCCTCAGAAGTCTACCCCAATTATAAAGCTTTGATTCGATATCTGGTTTTGCTTTTGGAAAATGGAAAAGATGAACAGGCTTTTCAATTGATACAATTGAAAAAAGAGCAATGTGGGAAGCGCATGTCTTTCATGGAGCTTGAGGTGGAAACTTTGCTGCGGCTTGGGAAATTAGAAGAGGCAGGTTTCCAGAGCGGGATGATGCTCAGGATGGATCCGTTAAGCCCGAAGGGACAGGTGGTTTTTTCAAAATACCTCATGGCATCAGGGCAGTATGGGAAGGCTCTTTTATTTTTAAGGCAATTGAATCAACAGAAGATAATGGAAGGAATTTCGGAGGTTGATCTCCTGATTTTAGAGTGTCTATTACGATCCAATGACGGGGATGGATTTGATACATGGCTCAACGAGTTGGTTCATAGAATGCCCTTAAATGGGTTGATAAAGGAACTCAGGAGGAAGGCCGATTCCCATTTTTATCCCCCCATATCAATGGACGAAATCGAAAAAAGATTGGGGCAAAAATTGGCGGTTCTTTCCAAATCCATGGGGGCGGATTAAATTTGTTCTTTTTTTGGGGGGGATATCTTCAAATCCTTATTGGCCTCCATATCAAACCACATGGCAAACAGGGAAAACTGAACCGATGCCAGAAAAGAGGCAAAAGCGGCAAGGGCGTTGATCGAGGGAATATAGGCAAGCGTGATCCAGATGTAAAAAACCC
>JAKSBM010000768.1 GCA_022361135.1 Desulfobacterales bacterium
CGGCTGGCGTGTCCGTCGGGGTGTTCAATTCCGTGCGGGCGGCAATGCGACCGGCCAGGGCGGTGGCGGCCCGGACCGAGACCTGTTGGCCCAGGACGGCCCGGACGGCGAATTCAAAGGGTTCAAATGCCTTGGGCAGCCGGGGGACCTGGCCCTTGACCATTCCCTTGGACAACAGGGGATCGGCCTTAAATGCCCGGGTGATGCGGCGAAAATCCGTGTCCAGGTCGAACATCCGTCTCACCCGGTTGTAGATCTCCATGTAACATTGGATGTTGTCGCATTGGATTTCCAGTTGGAGGGTGGATTGCTCCGGCAGATCCCTCACCGTGAAATACCCCTGGGATCTCTGGGTGCGGAAGGTGCGGGCATAGCTGGCCTCCCCCACCAGCTCCACGCCCTGTATGGCCCGGGGCCGGAGGAAATCCAGGATCTGGGAAAAGCTGAAGGGTGGACTGTAGGGCAGGTGGAGGGCCATGTTGCCCGGTTCATTGCTTGGTTTCAAGCTTGACGGGGAGGTTCCCGTCTTCCGCAATTGGCTGGGGGAGAGGCCGAAGGTTTCCTTGAACAGCTGGTTGAACTGGCGCAGGGAGCCGAATCCCGAGGCAAAGGCAATGTCGGTGACGGATTGGTGGGAGAAGAGCAGCAGCCGTTTGGCAAAGAGGGCCCGGTGGTATCGGGCGATTTTCACCGGGGGGACTCCCAGATTTTCGATGAAGAGCTTTCGCAGGTGGCGGTCGGACACGGCCAGTTCCCGGGCCAGCTGGGCCACGGAATGGTCGTTGAGAAAGCCGTCGTAGATCATTTTCAGGGCTGTGTTCACCAAAAGGGTGCCCCCGGCATTGGCCGTGTAATGGGGCAGGTGGATGTCGGGCCGGCAGCGGAGGCAGGGCCTGAAGTGCTGCTCCAGGGCCTGGAACATTTCCTTGAAATAGACCACATTTTCCTCCCGGGCAGTGGGGGAGGGGCAGGAGGGCCGACAAAAGATCCCCGTGGTTTTCACGCCAAAGAAGAATTTTCCGTCAAAGTTTTTGTCCCTGTTGATGCGGGCCTGTTGGTATTCCGAGTTCATGGCTCCCTTTCCGGTTCTTGGGCTTGGGGTTAATGCCCATATCCCCTGGGCAATCATCCCTGTTTATCACCCCGGACCGGATGGGGCTGGCGGTTTTCGGCCATCACTTTCATTTTTTCCGGGCCCGGTTTCGCCATCTGGGTTTCAACGGGGGCGGCCGGGCTGGAAAAAAGCAGGGATTACTCTCCCTTGTTCCCCTTGAGACGTTGGTCGTTGATCCAGTCCATGCGGCTCATGAGCCCCCGGATGATGCGGACATCCCGGGGGGTGAGGCCGGCATCCCCAAAGAGGCGGCGGAAGGTGCGCAACAGATGGTCCGGGTTCTGGGGGTCCAGATATTCAATGTCCAGCAGGGTTTTGCGCATGTGCTGGAACAGGTGTTCCACCTCTTCC
>JAKSBM010000613.1 GCA_022361135.1 Desulfobacterales bacterium
ATGAGCAGGATATCCGGGACGGCTGCAAACGGATTTTGGCCCCCATGGTAAAACAGGTTTTTACCGCTGAAAACGGGCGAAAAGGGCTGGCGCTTTTTGAATCCCGGAAGATTGGGCTGGTGGTCTGCGATATCAAGATGCCCCAGATGGACGGGCTTGAGGTATTGACCTGGCTAAAGGCCCATGATCCGTCGGTGCTGGTGATCATGGTCACCGGTTTCAGCAAGGTGGAAACCGCCATTGAAGCCATGAAAAAAGGGGCCTATGATTTCATTTCCAAGCCCTTTGACCATGAAGAGTTGATTTTCAAGATCCAGAAGGCCCTGGAACGCAGCCTGCTGGTCACGGAAAACAAGCGATTGGCCCAGGGGCGGGATGAGAGTTCCAACCTCCTCATCGGCAAGAGCCGGGCCATGGATTCGGTGTTTGAAAAGATTGATCTGGTGGCCGCCAGCGATGTCACCGTCCTCATCACCGGAGAGTCGGGCACGGGCAAGGACCTCACGGCCCGTTCCATCCACGGCCAGAGCCGGCGAAAGGATAAATCCTTCATCCCGGTGAATTGCCCCACCATTCCGGAACACATCCTGGAGTCCGAGCTCTTTGGGTATAAAAAGGGGGCCTTTACCAATGCCCACCAGGATAAGAAGGGCCTGTTCCAGGAGGCCGACGGAGGCACCATCTTCCTGGATGAAATCGGGGACATCGGCCCAAGCATCCAGACCAAGCTCCTCCGGGTGATCCAGGAAAAGGAGATCAAACCCCTGGGGGACAATAAGGTTCACAAGGTGGATGTGCGCATCATCGCCTCCACCAACCAGGATCTTGCCAAGAAGATTGAGGAAAAGGAGTTCCGGGAGGATCTCTATTATCGCCTATCTGTCATCCCCATTGAGCTGCCCCCCCTGCGGGATCGGCGGGAGGATATCCCCCTTTTGGCCGACCATTTGGTGACCAAACATTGCCGGAAAATGGAAAAGTCCCCCAAGATCATTTCCGAGGAGGTCATGGCATTGCTCAAGGACCATCCCTGGAAGGGGAATGTCCGGGAATTGGAAAATGTCCTGGTCCAGGGCATCCTCTATGCCCGGGAGGAAACCATCCAGCAGGCCCATATTCCCATTGACGGGGCCCGGAAT
Source organism: Desulfobacterales bacterium (assembly GCA_022361135.1). Next base: position 1,140 of record JAKSBM010000613.1, read on the forward strand.
CCCAAGAGCGATTGTTCCTGCATCCGGAGCCATGACATCATGGGCCTTCCCTATAAGGCGGCCAAGGAGGCCGTCCTCACCCGGTTTAACCATGATTACGTGGGGGCCCTGCTTTCCCTCACCGGGGGAAACATCACCCAGGCGGCCAAGAAGTGCGGGTTGGACCGCCAGGCCCTCCAGCAGATCATGAAGCGGTTTGCCATCAATCCCGATGATTTTCGCTAACCGGTTTCGGGAATTTTGAGGTTGGCCTAGTTATTTAAAATAATGTTCCCATTGAACGAGTTCGAAAATCGTTCAGGTAAAACCAAATAATCATATCCCATGCAATTGAACGCAGTTCTGGGTGATCAAAACCTTCGACCTTTAAATTGTATTTTGGGGAAAGATTGGGTTGGAGACGCCCATTCATCGGACGGGTTCGTCCTGGGAATCCTTGGGGGATGGCGGAGATTCCCGGGATTCCAGCCGGGTGCGAATCTCCTTCAAGGCGGCCAGGCTGCCGTCAAAATCATATTGATCCAGGCAATTTTTCAACCGGGATAATTCCCCCCGGTAGCCCTGGCTGACCAGGGCCTGTTCCAGCTCGTGGACATGGGGGATGGCCCGGCTGTCATAGGCATTGAGGTGGGTTTCCATGCCCGAGAGCAATTGGGGGAGATCCTCCATGTGGGGGGCGGGCCTTTGGGGGGCACCTTCCGGGGTGCCCTGGGCCAGCCAGGTCTTGAATCCATCTATGGCCGTCAGGGTTTTGTCCAATTCTTCGGCCAGGCGCTGGAACCGGGGCTGTGGGTCCCGGGTCAGGGCACCTTCCATGGCCTGGGCCGTCCGGGCCAACTCCAGGGCGCCAATGTGGGCGGCCGCCCCCTTGAGGCCGTGGACAAAGTTCCGGATCTCTTTCCCTTCTTTTTTTTCAATCCCTTTTAGACTGTCCTGGGTATCCATGGGGCCGTATTGGCGTTCAAAGCTCTGGAGGAGTTTGAGGTAGAACCGGGTCTTTCCCATGGCCGTGGCCATGCCGTGGATTGGGCTCAGGCCGGGGAAGTCCGGCATATCTGCCTCGGGTTTTGCCCGGTTCCCTTGTACTTTCCGGGATGGTTTTGGGTTCAATCCCATGGATGCCTCCTGGGACAAGGGATCCATGTGCTGGATCAGGGCACCGATGATGCGTTCCGGAACAATGGGTTTGGTGACATGGTCGTCCATGCCCGCCTCCCGGCTTTTTTCCCGGTCTCCGGCCATGGCATGGGCGGTGACGGCGATGATGGGAAGTCGTTTTCGATTCTCGATTTTTTCCCTGGCCCGGATTTTCCGGGCTGCGGTGAGTCCGTCCATGCCCGGCATCTGGATATCCATGAGCATGGCCTGGTAGTTCCGGGTCAGGGCCATGTCCACGGCGGTCTGCCCGTTGGCCGCCATTTCCACTTGGAATCCGGCATCGGTGAGCATTTCCCGGATTACTATCTGGTTGATTTCATTGTCTTCGGCAACGAGGATCCGGACCCCGTGGTAGGGTTCCAACTCCCAGGAAAGGTCGGCCCCCGACTCTAAAATTGTGGCCGGGGTGAGGTTCAGGGCCGGGATCAATGCATGGTGGAGTTCCTGGCTGCTGACCGGTTTCAACAGGGGGGGATGCCCCTTGTACTCTCCTTCCCCGGGGGCCAGGACCCGGTGGGTGGTTTGGATGACGGGCAGATCCGTGGGGGGAAGCAGCTCCCGATGGTCCCCATCCACGGCATCGGCCATGTCCCGGTCCAGGAGAATGATATCAAAGGGAGATGGCTGGACGGCCAATTGATTCCGTGCCTGGGTTAGGGTCAGGGCCGGGGTGACCTTCAGCCCCATGGACGAAAGAAGGCGCCGGAAATGATCCTGGACCCGGGGTTGATCGTCCACCACCAGGGCATGGAATCTGTTTTCCGGGATGTGTACGGGGGGCTGGGGCGGGGCGATTTCCATTGTTTTTTCAATGCGGGTGGTGAAGTAAAAGGCCGATCCCTGTCCGGGGCGGCTTTCCAACCAGATTTCCCCGTCCATGAGATGGACCAGTCTGCGGCAAATGGAAAGGCCCAGACCGGTGCCACCGTATTGTCGGGAGGTGGAGCTGTCGGCCTGGGTAAAGGGGCGGAAGAGGCCCCGGGTCTGCTCCGGAGACATGCCGATTCCCGTGTCCCGGACACAGAATTCCAGCCGGATTTGGTTGGGGGCGCAGGGGGACTGGTCCGGGCTCAGATCCACGGAAACGGTGATTTTCCCGGCCGGGGTGAATTTCACGGCATTGCCGGTGAGGTTGATGAGGATCTGGCCCAGCCGGTGGGGATCCCCCTGGAGGTCATCCGGGACCTGGGAGGCCAGGTCAAAAATCAATTCAATGTCTTTGGGGCCGATCTGGGGTTTGACAATGTCCTTGAGGCTGTGGAAGACCTGGGACAGGGAAAAGGGCACCGCTTCCATTTTCAATTGTCCGGCTTCGATCTTTGAAAAGTCCAGGATGTCGTTGAGGATGTTGAGCAGGCGTTCCGTGGCGTAGAGGATCTTATTGAGGTGGTCTGTTTGCAGGGGATCCAACCGGCTTTTTTTCATGAGGCGGGCCAGTCCCATGATGGCGTTCATGGGGGTGCGGATCTCATGGCTCATATTGGCCAGAAAATCGCTCTTGGCCTGGGTGGCGGCTTCGGCACGGTCCCGGGCCCGGCGGAGTTGGATTTCCATCTCCTTTCTCTGGGTGATGTCCTCCTTCACCGCCACAAAATGGCTGATTCTTCCCCGGTTGTCCATGATGGGGGAGATGGAGGCGGATTCCCAGAAGATTTCCCCGGTTTTTTTCCGGTTCCGGAATTCCCCCCGCCACTCCCGACCGTCCTGGATATCCAGCCAGAGTTGGCGGAAATCCGTGCTGTGCTCGGATTCCGTCCTCAGGATATTGGGGCTTTTCCCCATGGCCTCGTCCAGGCTGTAGCCGGTGACCTGGGTGAATTTGGGGTTCACATATTCAATTTTTCCCTCCCGGTCGGTGATGACCACCGAGGCCGGGCTGCCTTCGGTGGCCTGGGATAGGACGCGGTTGCGCTCTTCGGTCTGCTTGAGGCGGCTGATGTCCCGGAGGCTTTTGAGGATCCCGGTGAGTTCTCCCTTTTCATTGGTCAGGGCGGTGGAGCATTCAATGAAGGTCTGGCGGCTGCCGTCCTCCCCCTGGAAGGAGACCTCCTGCTCCAGGCTTCCCCCCTTTTCCATGATGGTACAAAGGCTGCAATTTTCCGTGTCCTGGAGATTTTTCCGGGTGCAGATGGTCTCCTTGAAGAGATGGTGACAATGTTTGCCGATGATTTCTTCCCGCTTCCATCCCCATTGCCTGAGCAGGGTTTCATTGACATTGACCACCCGGTGGTCGGGATCAATGTAAAGGAGGCCTTCGGCGGCCACATTGAACAATTTATCCATGAGGTCATTGGTTTTTTCCAATTCCCGGGTCCGCTGGACCACCCGGTCCTCGAGCTCCCGGTTGAGGCGGATGACCTCCTGCTCGGATTCCTTCTGCCGGGTGATGTCCTTGTCCACCCCCCGGAAGCCCGTGATATTGCCCCCCTTGTCCGTGAGGGCGACGCAATTGGTGAGCAGGCAGGTGGGTTCCCCCCTGCGGTTGCGGTACCAGCCCACATGGTCCACCATGCGCCCCCCCTCGTGGATCAGGGCGGCCAATTGGGTGAAAAAGGCATCTTCCTCCCCCGGTGCCAGGATGATTTTCCGGTTTTTCCCCATGAGTTCCCGGCAATCGTAACCCAGGATGTCCCGGGATTTGACCCCCACGTACGTGAAATTGCCGGCCCGGTCCATTTCCCAGATCCAGTCGGCCATGGAATAGGCAATGTCCCGGAAGCGGCGTTCGCTTTCCAAAAGGCGTTGTTCCGTCTCCATCTGCCGGGTGATGTTTTCGGCAACGGCCAGGAAATAGGGGGGGACTCCGTTGTCCTCATGGATGTGGGAAAGGGTGAGGTGAAGGTGGACAATGGTGCCGTTGCGGCAATGGAATTTTCGGCTGAGGTTGAGGGGCTCCCGGGGCGGTTTTTCCTGGATCCGACCCAGGAGAAAGGCGGCATCCCGGTCCTCCAGCAGGGTGTGGACATCCAGGGCCACCAATTCCTTTACCCCGTGGCCCACCATGTCGCCAAAGGCCTTGTTGGCCGTGAGCAGGCGGCCCTGGGGAGAGATGTGTGCAATGCCCACCGGGGCCAGTTCAAAGGTGTTTTTGTACCTGAGGTTGGTCTTTTTCAGCTGCCGGTTCAGCTCGTTGGCGGCCAGGGCGTTGCGGAGGACCATGCGGACCTCGGTGTCGTTCCATGGCTTTTTGATGAAATAATAGACATCTCCTTTGTTGATGGCCGCCACCATGGCTTCGGGATCGTCGTGGCCGGTGATGATGATGCGGATGATGTCCGGGTAACGGGATTTGAGCCGGTGGAAGAATGCGGTGCCGCTTTCCCCGGGCAGGCGCTGGTCGGAGATGATGATTTCAAAACCCTGCTCCCCGAGGCGGGCTTCGGCCTCCTGGGTGTCGGCGGCAGTGACGATGTTGAATTCGTCGCTGAAGACCTGTTGAAAAATCAGCCGGATGTCGGCTTCATCATCAATGAAAAGAATATGGGCTTTGACCGGGATTTTCATGGATATCCTTGGGACGGGTTGGAACAAAGACGGGAATGTTTCATTATATCCAAGGCGGTGATTGAATTCAAGCGGCCCCTTTTGGAGGAAATTTACACATTGATTTTGCCGGGGGAATGTGGCTATCATTAACAAGATGTTCACCCCATGTCTTTGATTTTTTAATCCTTTCCTCCTTTGTTTTAACCGCTTTTTTGTTCCACCGCCTCCCCCTTGTACCATTCCAAAAAGTGCCATTTTTCCACGGACGAAATGTCCATTTCGCGGATCGGATCCGCACCATATTTTTAGGAAGTCGTCAATGTCCCAACACTTGCCCGAAAAATTGGACCATCGGGTTCTCATTGTGGATGATAATCCACTTAATATTGATATCCTGGTGGAGATTCTGGGACGGGATCACCGTATCCATGTGGCCACCAGCGGTGCCCTGGCCCTGAAGATCGTGGCCCTGGAGAAACCCGACCTTATCCTTTTGGATGTGGTCATGCCCGACATGGATGGATTTGAGGTGTGCCGGGCCCTCCAGGCCGATCCCGATTCCCGAAGGATTCCCGTGATTTTCATCACCTCAAAGGACGACGCCGTGGACGAAACCAAGGGCTTCCAGGCCGGTTGTGTGGATTATATTACCAAACCGGTGAATCCGGCCATTGTCCGGGCCCGGGTGAAAACCCACCTCCATCTCCAAACCGCCCGCCAGGCCCTGGAGGATCAGAACCAGGATCTCATGGAGGCGGCACGGCTCCGGGAGGACATGGAACGGATCACCCGCCATGATTTGAAAAATCCCCTCACCGGTGTCTTTTCCGGGGTGGAACTCATGGAGGGCTGCACCGGCCTCAATGAAGAGCAATTGGAATATCTGGGCATCATCAAGGATTCGGCCCACAAGGTGCTTCGATTGATCAATTTTTCCCTGGATCTTTTTAAAATGGAGCAGAAAATTTACCGGCCCATCCCCGTGGATGTGGATGTTCTGGAGACCCTGCGCCTCATTGAAAAGGAATTTTCATCCATGATCCGGCTGAAGAAAAGCAGGTTGGATATCCAGGTCAACGGCCGGCCCGCCCGCTCCGGGGAGGTGCTTCTTTTAAAGGGGGAGCCCCTGCTCTTTTATTCCATGCTGGTGAATCTGGTGAAAAATGCCCTGGAGGCCAGTCCCACGGGCACACCTGTGACCATCTCCTTCCGGGTCCAGGGCAGGGAAGCCGACATTGAAATTCACAACCAGGGGGCGGTGCCCCGGGCCATCCGGGCGGATTTTTTTGAAAAATATACCACCTGGGGGAAAAATGATGGAACCGGGCTGGGGACCTATAGTGCCCGCCTCATCGCCCATACCCTGAAGGGGGACATTTCCATGGCCACTTCCAGGGAATCCGGTACACGGATCACCATTTGCCTGGGCCGGGAGGGGCAGGACACCATTGAAGATACCCCATTGCAGGATGCAAGGGAGAGATAAAGGAGAGATGGAATGAAGGGATTTAACCAATTGCCCCTGGTGACCAAGATCCTCTGCGTGGCCATATTTTCCCTGTCCGTGTTGACCATTGTGTTGTTTGTACTCTATGCCGTCAATGCCCGGGAACAGACCGTGAATGCCTTTGTGGAAAAGGCCCGTGCCGTTACCCTGACGGCGGAGTCCACCCGGGAGGAAATGGAGGCCAAATGGGGCCAGGGCATCATGACCATTGATAAGCTCAAGGCCTTTTTGGCCCAAAGGGAGATGGATAAGGTCTTGTCCATGGTGCCGGTGGTTTCGGCCTGGAATGCGGCCATGCGTAAGGCCGAAGACGGGGGCTATACCTTCCGGGTTCCCAAGTTTGATGCCCGGCGGCCGGAAAATAATCCGGATTTCGGCAATGACTATGCCATAGAGGGGCCCGCCCTCCAGAAGATCAAGGATGAGAATCTGGACGAATATTATGTGGTGGATGAAAGGATTAATTCCGTTCGGTATTTCCTGCCCGTGCGCCTTTCCCAGAACTGCATGCTCTGCCACGGGGATCCGGCCACGGCCAAGGAACTCTGGGGAACCGACGGCGGTCTGGATCCCACGGGCAGCCAGATGGAAAACTGGAAGGTGGGGGAGATTCACGGTGCCTTTGAGGTCATACAATCCCTGGACCAGGCCGATCGGAAATTGAGGGGCAACCTCATGGCTGCCGGCATGGTTTCTTCGCTGGGCATCTCCCTGGCCCTGCTTTTGTTCTATTTCATCATCAGTCGGAATGTGGTCCGTCCCATCCGCACCGTCATTGACGGACTCAACGACGGGGCCTCCCAGGTCACCGAAGCCTCGGGCAATGTTTCCGATTCCAGCCAGGTCCTGGCCGAGGGCGCCAGCCGCCAGGCCGCTGCCGTGGAGGAAATCTCCTCGGCCTTGGAGGAAATTTCCTCCAATACCCGCCTGAATACGGAAAATGCAGACAATGCCGACACCTTTATGCAGGAAACCCAGGCCCTGGTGGAGCAGGCCAATGTGTCCATGGGCAAGCTCACCTCCTCCATGGACAAGATCACCGAAGCCAGTGAAGAGACTTCCAACATTGTGTCCACCATTGATGAGATTGCCTTCCAGACCAACCTTCTGGCATTGAATGCCGCCGTGGAAGCGGCCCGGGCCGGTGAAGCCGGATCCGGCTTTGCCGTGGTGGCCGAAGAAGTCCGGGCCTTGGCCCTGCGGACGGCCACGGCCGCCAAGGATACCACGGCCCTCATAGGCAGCAACGTGGCCCGGACCAAGGAAGGAACCCAGCTTTTGGAAGAGGTCCAGGAGGCGGTTTCCAGTTTGTTGGAGTCCTCCCACCAGGCCGGTACTTTGTTGTCGGCCATTGCCGCGTCCTGTAAGGAGCAGTCCATTGGGGTGGATTTGGTGAACAATGCCATCACCGATGTGGATCAGGTCACCCAGTCCAATGCGGCCACGGCCGAGGAATCGGCGGCCTCCTCCGAAGAACTCAACGCCCAGGCCATCACCATGACCACCTTTGTGGATAAGCTGGGACGGATTATTTCCGGCTGGAAACAGATGGGCCTTGGCAGTGGATCGTCCAAATCCGGTCCGAATTCCTTTTAACCCAGAACACCATGCTTCCGGGGGCCCTGGCCCCCGTCACAAAGGGCGGCTTCTCCACCGGGGAGGCCGCCCTTTTAATATTTAAGTTCTTCCGGGGTGGCACTGCGGACGGCTTTGACGTGGAAAAAGCCGGACATGTCCCCGGGGCCGGCAAAGCCCAGCTCCAGGTGGACAAACCAGGCCGAGGCAAAGCTACATCGGTCCGCGGTCCAGAGGATTTTCTGGGTGGGGTTCCACTGGGGGGGGAGGCAATGGTCAACGCCCTGGGGCAGGGGGCGGACCAGGGTGAGGAGTTCGGCCAGGGTGGGCAGCCGCCATCCCTTTCCTTCCCCCAGGAGGTTCAGGGACTGGACGTGGGCCTTGGCATTTTTCCAATTCAGGGGGAAGGGGGTGCCCCCCTGTTCCCAGACCCGTCCCGAGGCCGGATCAAGGATCTGGTGGTCATCCAGGGGGATGAGTTTCTGGGGGAGGACATGGTTGGGCCGCATGAGGGGATCCAGATCCAGCCGTTGCATGGCCTGGGTTTTGGACAATTTCCGTGGCTGGGAATCCAGCTCCGGTGGGGCTGGTTGCGGGGGGGAGGGCGTCTCCAATTCCAGAAAAAGCTCCGGGGCCTGGCAGATCCCTTCCATTTTTTCCCGCCACCTTTGACCCAGCAGGGTTAATTCCCCTTCCATTTCTTGGGCGCTTTGGTGGCGCTGGGTCGGATCGGGGGCCATGGCCTTGGCCAGAAAGGTTTCCCAGGCCTCGTCCAAATCCGGGTTTAACCGGCTGGGGCTGGGGATGTCCGGCCCGGGCATTTCTCCGGTGAGGAGGCGGAAGATCATCACCCCCATGGAAAAGATATCCGACCGGATGTCTGCCTTGTCCGGGTCCATTTCCTGTTCCGGGGCGGCATAATAGGGGGAACCGATGCGGACCTTGTCCTGGTGGGTGAAGGTTTCCCCCCGGAGTTTGGAGAGGCCGAAGTCGCAGATCTTTACCTGGTCTGCCTGGGTGATGAGGAGGTTGGCCGGCTTCATGTCCCGGTGGACAATGCCGGTAAAATGGAGGCAGGCCAGCCCTTGGAGGGCCTGGGTCATGTAATGGATGGTTTTTTCAACCCCCAGGGGGCGGGATGGGTCGGTGCCGTGGTCCCCACCAATGAGTTGGCCCAGGTGGATGGAGTGGAAATCCATGAGGTAGAAGGGGCGGCCCTGGTGATAATCGAAATCCAGGATTTCCACCACATGGGGGTGGCGGATTTGGGCCAGGGTCACGGCTTCCTGGGTGAATATCCGTTCCAGCCGTTTCCGCCCGATGATTCTGTCCAACAAGGGCGTGGGGCTGAGGAGTTTCAGGGCGGCCACCTTCTCCGTTATCGGGTAGGTGACCTTGAGGACCTTGCCCATGCCGCCCTTGCCCAGCATGCCGGTGATGGTATATTTCCCGATTTTTCTCATTCTTCGTTCCTGAAATGGATCCCCAGTTTTTCCCCGTAGAGGCTTGGAATGCCTGCGGCCTGTATTTTTTTTCGGGTGGTGTGGAAGTCATAGGTGCAATGGCGGATTTCGATTTCCAGGCTGCGGCTGTCAAAGAGAAGATATTTGGCAGAGGGCTCTCCGTCCTGGGGCTGGCCCACGGCTCCGGCATTGATGATGTAGTTTTTTTCCGGTTCCAGCCGGAGGTGTCTCTCCTTGAGTTTGCGGTTGACCAGCTCCCCGTTTTGGGCGTGGAAAATTTCCAGATCATGGGTGTGGCCGGCAAAGCAGATGGGTTCGGCCATGTTTTGGATGCGCCGGACCAGGGCCGAAGGGGAAATTTGAAACAGATAAAGGAAGGGGGAGTCCGGGGGCAGGCCGTGGACCAGACGGACCTGGTCCTGGATCAGCATATGGGTTTCAAAGGTGGCGATCCGTTGGATGCTCTGGGGGGACAGACTTTGCCGGGCCAGCTCCACGGCCTTTTGGGCCGTGGGGTTGAACCATTTCATGAACCGGGGATGCTTGATCACCATTTCATGGTTTCCCAGGATGGATGGGATTTCCATTTCCATGAGAATTTCCATCACGGCCTGGGAATCGGGCCCGTATCCGATGTTGTCCCCCAATGAAACCACCCGGTGGGGCCGGGTGGTTTCCATGTCCCCAAGAACGGCCCCAAGGGCCTCCAGATTGCCGTGGATGTCCGATAATACCGCCAGTTTCATGTCTGCCCCTTTATCTCAATGGGTGATGGATCCATTATAGCCCTGCTGGATGTCCATGGAAACCCTTTGACG
>JAKSBM010000591.1 GCA_022361135.1 Desulfobacterales bacterium
GCAGGAAGATGATGTTCCGCTGTCCGTCTTCTTCCCGGCCCACCATCATCCGGGAAACATTGATGTTGTGCTCGCCCAGGGCAATGCCGATGGAACCGATGGAGCCGGGTTGATCCACATTGTGAATCAGGCCGAGATGCCCCTTGGGGATCACCTCCAGCCGGAACTTATTGATACGGACGATACGGGCGTCATCCTTACCGAAAATGGTCCCTTCCACAATATTGGTCTGGTCGTCGGTGGTCACGGTCATGCGGTTAAGATTAAGGAAATTACCCGCTTCCTGGGCCATGGATTCGGTGATTTTAATCCCCATTTCCCCGGCCCGGGTGATGGCATTGACCGCATTGACCTCATAGGGGGCAAATTCATTGATCAAGCCCTTGAGACCGGAAATGGTCACGGGTTTGAGGTCCAGGTTGGGGAATTTACCGATGTACTCAATATTGATTTCACGGATCCCACCCTGGATGATCTGGGCCTGCATCTTCCCCATCTTTTCACACAGGTAAAGAAATGGAGAAAGCTGCTTGAGCACATCCCCGGAAACCGAGGGCACGTTCACGGCATTGATCACGGTGCCGTCAAAAAGATAGGCAATGACCTGGCGGGCCGCAGCCACGGCCACATGGGTCTGGGCTTCCCGGGTGGAGGCCCCCAGGTGGGGGGTGGCAATGACCGAGTCCAGATCCAATAACGGATGCTCCCCGGGGGGTTCCGTGGAAAACACATCCAGGGCGGCCCCGGCCACATGCTCGGAAGTCAAGGCTTCGTGGAGGGCGGCTTCATTGACAATGCCGCCCCGGGCGCAATTGATGAGCATGACACCGGGTTTCATGGCCTCAAAGGCATCGGCGTCCAGCAGATCAATGGTGGAATCCAATTTGGGCACATGGAGACTGATGTAGTCTGAACGGCCAAAAAGATCCTCCAGGGAAACATATTCATAGCCTTCCTTTTCAATGTGCTTGGAGGAAATATTGGGGTCGGCCACAATGACCTTCATGTTCAGGCCCTTGGCCAGTTTGGCTGTGATGGAACCGATGTTGCCGAATCCGACGATTCCCAGGGTTTTATTGGCCATTTCCCGACCCTGGAATTCCTTTTTCTCCCAGCGTCCGGCCTTGAGGGAGGCCGTGCCCTGGGGAATGTTCCGACTCAGGGCCATCATCATGGCAATGGCGTGCTCGGCGGTTGTGGTGTTGGAGCCCCCCGGGGTGTTCATCACGGCCACGCCCTTCTGGGTGGCGGCATCAATGTCCACATTGTTGAGACCGGCACCGGCCCGGGCAATGACCTTAAGATTGTCGGCCGCATCCAGAACCCGCTCGGATACCCGGGTTTCCCCCCGGATTACCAGGGCGTCGTAATCCCCGATGATGGAAAGGAGTTCCTCCGTGGACAGTCCGGTTTTCACATCCACCGTAAGACCTTCCCGGGCCTGGAATATATCAATTCCGGCCTGGTCCAATACTTCACTGATCAGAACTTTCATTATCCATTCTCCTTTGCAAAGGATTCCATGAATTCCAACAGGGCTTCCACGCTTTCAAGGCGGGCGGCATTGTAAATGGATGCCCGGCAGCCTCCCACGGACCGATGGCCCTTGAGTCCGCCGAATCCCGCCTGGGTGGCCTGTTGAACAAATTTTTCCTCCAGGGCTTCCGTGGGAAGTCTGAAGGCAATATTCATCAGGGAACGGGATGCTTTTTCAGCGGTTCCCCGGTAAAAGTCTGAACTGTCCATAAAATCATAGAAGAGGCCGGCTTTTTTCCGATTGTGGGCTTCAATGGCAGCCAATCCCCCCATTTCCTCCTCCAGCCATTGGAGCACCAGGCTGACGGTGTAAATCCCGAAACAGGGCGGGGTATTGTACATGGAATTCTTGGCCGCATAGACACTATAATCGAACATGGTGGGGATGTTTTCATTGTGCCGGGCCAGAAACTCCTTATTGGCAATGATCATGACACAGCCCGACGGTCCCAGATTTTTCTGGGCCCCGGCATAGATGAGACCGAATCGATCCATGTCCAGTTTCCTGGACAGGATATCCGAGCTCATGTCGGCAATGAAGGGAATCCCCTTGGTATCGGGGAACTCATGGTATTGGGTTCCCTTGATGGTATTGTTGGAGGTGATGTGGACGAACTTGGACCGGGGGTCAAAATCCATCTCCATGGGGACATAGGAAAAATTCCGGTCCTCACTTGTACCTGCAACTCTGATATCCTTTCCCTGGAGACGGGCCTGTTCAATGGCCTTGGAAGACCAGATGCCGGTGTCGATGTAATCGGCACTCTCGTCCGGTCCCAGGAAATTCATGGGAATCATGGCAAACTGCATGGATGCACCACCCTGGACAAAGAAAACCTCAAACCGGTCATCCAGGTTAAGCAGCCGTTTGGTTCTGGCCACGGCATCGTTGATGACCGCATCAAAATAGTCGGACCGATGGGAAATTTCCGTAATGGACATGCCCGAACCGTTGAAATTCAGAAATGAGGCCTGGATTTTCTCCAGTACGGACAGGGGTAAGGCGGAGGGGCCTGCGTTGAAATTGTGGATACGGTCAGCAGTCATGTGTCGTCCTCTTCTTCTATTTGGGTGAATCTATATTAAGTATGCTCACGGGTGGTGTGGAATTCAATGTCGGGCCAGTCTTCCATGACAAACCCCAATTGGTATGTGGAGGTGGTCATGAAGGTGAGAAAGCCTTCGGCATCCGTGGCCAGACTGGATTCGTTGGCCCGTTTGAATTCCCTGAGTTTTTTCTCGTCTTCACAGGTGACCCAGCGGGCCACGGAGAGGTCAATGGGTTCATAGCCGGCACTGACATTGTATTCGGCCTTGAGCCGGGCCATGGTCACGTCGAACTGGAGTACCCCAACGGCGCCGATGACCTGCATGGAACCCATGAGGGGTCGGAACACCTGGATGGTGCCCTCTTCTGCCAGCTGGGTCAGCCCCTTGTTCAATGCCTTGGCCTTCATGGGGTCCTTGAGCAGAACCCGGCGAAAATGCTCGGGTGCAAAGTTGGGAATCCCCAGGAACTTCAAGGGTTCCTTGGTGGTGAATGTATCCCCGATCTTAATGGTTCCATGGTTATGGATCCCGATGATGTCCCCGGGATAGGCTTCTTCCACGTTGTTCCGTTCCTGGGCCATGAAAATGGTGGCATTGGCAATGCGGATATCCTTGCCGATGCGGTGGTGGCGCACCTTCATGCCCTTGGTGAACTTGCCCGAACAGATGCGAAAAAAGGCAATGCGGTCCCGGTGTTCCGGGTCCATGTTGGCCTGGATTTTAAAGGTAAAACCGGAAAAGGCCTTTTCATGGGGATCGACCTCACGGGATTCGGCCTTGCGGGGGCCGGGGGCCGGGGCGATTTTTACAAAGGCGTCCAGCATTTCACGGACACCGAAATTATTGATGGCAGAACCGAAAAAAACCGGGGTCTGGGTGCCGTTGAGATAGAGATCCAAATCAAAGGGCTCGGAGGCCACTTCAATGAGTTCCACATCCTCACGGAGCTGGTCGGCCTGGGATTCGGAAATCAACTCAGCCAATTGGGGATCGTCCAGGTCCTGGATGGTGACACCGTCTCCGTCCCTGGGGGTATAGCCCGGGGTGAAAACGCCCAATTCCTTTTTCTCCAGGTTGTAAACACCCTTGAACCGCTTGCCCATGCCAATGGGCCAGGACAGGGGCACACATTCGATCTGGAGCTTGTCCTCGATGTCGGCAAAGAGATCCAGGGGTTCCAGCCCTTCCCGGTCCAGCTTATTGATAAAGGTAATAATGGGGGTGTTTCGCATGCGGCACACCTCCATGAGCTTCTGGGTTTGGGGTTCAACCCCCTTGGCGCTGTCAATGATCATGACGGCACAATCCACGGCCGTGAGAACCCGGTAGGTATCCTCGGAAAAGTCCTTATGACCCGGGGTGTCCAGCAGGTTGATCTCATAGTCCTTATAATTGAACTTCATCACCGAGGAGGACACCGAGATGCCCCTCTCCTGTTCAATGGACAAAAAGTCGGATGTGGCGGCCCGTTGGGCTTTTCTGGACTTAACGGCCCCGGCTTCCTTAATGGCGCCCCCAAAGAGAAGCAGCTTCTCCGTAAGGGTGGTTTTACCGGCGTCGGGGTGGGAAATAATGGCAAAGGTTCTCCGCCGGCTAATCTCGTTACGCGTTACTTTATCTGTTGGGTCTACTCCCATTCATTCCTCTTCATACAAATCAAAGGGGTGAAAATCTACCA
>JAKSBM010000114.1 GCA_022361135.1 Desulfobacterales bacterium
TCCACTTCGGTCTCAAGGTTGATGCGACGGGCCGTTTCCGGAATGGAGCCATCGGTATTAAGTTCGGACCGATTTACCACGGAAAAACGAATGGTATCACCTTCACGGATTAAACTCGCTCCATCTAGAATCACCTGCTGCCCGTTCTGCTCTCCATAGGCATTGACCCGACGGGCCACGGCCTGGGCTTGGATACGGTCAAGTCGTGCCAACTCCTGATCCAGGGCCGCCACCTCCACGTCGGCAGCCCCCTTTTCCGGAATACGGCCCACCCCTTTGCCCCCGTTCCCGGCTCCGGGTAACGCAATATCCGGAGATACGCCAGGGACTCCCACCCGATCCGGGACGTTCAGGTCCAAGGGCCGGGGCAATCCAGCATCTCCTCGTTCCGATTCCGGGGGAGAAACGGTGATGGTGTCCCCGTCCACAAGAATTTCACCATTCCCATCCCCCCCAAGGAGCGTCAGGGCCAGGGCCCTCTGTTCTTCGCCCAGGCGCTGGGATCCGGTTACTGGATTCCCTTGGTCATCCATCTGGATCCCGTTTTCAAAACGAACCGTCCGGCGGCCCAGGGTTCCTAAGGCCCCTGCCCGGGAGCCCACAAAGGTCCGCACCAGCCCTTGCTCCACGGGTACGGTGCTGGTCACATACCCACCACGGCCGTCTCGCTCCACAATGAGTTTATTGGCACCACTCTTCTGAGACCAAAGCACACTGCCGTCGGCCTGATGAATACCGGTCCACTTCCGTCCAGTGGTGTCGACCATAACCAGGGCGTCCCGGGCGGAAACGCTGGCAACTCGGACGCCCAACGAATCAAGGTTCTCCATCAGCCTTTGGGCAAATGGGGCCCGGGGGGCCCCCTCCTCCACCGGCGTCCGGGTGTCATCGACGCCACAGGCCACCAGACTAATGCGGCGAATGGGGGTCTCGCCGGTGAGCAGTCCTGAATTATGCAGCAGCCGGGCCAACTCTTCGGCGGAATACCCGGATATGCTCGTTGAGGTGCCGTGTCCCACAATGGTAATGCGGCTGTTTTCATCCAAAACCGCCGCGCCACCGTCCACGGTCACCCATTGATTTCCCTGGAGGCGAACCCAGTGGGAATCCGCTGAATTTTTTTCATACAGCAACTCCGAAGAACGAGTCACCACCGGACTGTTTTCCAGTTGAACCACCACCCGGCTGGGGGCCGTTTCGGCAAAACGGGTCCCAGCCTGAACCGGATCGAGCCGGGGCGCAGTCTGGGCCAGATGTTCGGCCATTTCAGTCAACCGGGTCACGGTGGTTTCGGGAACATCCCCGCGACCGTCCACCCCTTCTGTTACCTCGGTGACCAGTTGGGAAAACGCCTGGCGAAGGGTGAGATAACGTGGTCCCACACCCGCAATCACCTCATTGACCCCATCCATCCGCTCAAAAACAGCGTTAAGGCCGGCCACCACTTGCTGGGAGCGTTGGATCAATTCCGGAGAGACCGCTCCGGAAAAGGTGTCCATCAGGCTCTGAAATTCTTGCACATAGGGTCTCAGGGCGTCACGCTGGCGCAGGTAAAGCCGCATGGAGGCATGCCGAGCCGCCTGGGCCAGGGGGGGATCCAGAGAAACCACCCAGCTATCGGAAAGATTCAGGGCAAAAAACAGGGTTCGGGCCGCATCCCAGACAATGTCTTGTACCGGCGTCACAGCCACATCCACCCCGGGATACTCCCGCTCTGCCGAAGCCAGGACATTGAGGATCAACTCCTGGGGAAGACCCTGCCAGCCCTCGCCACCATCAACACCGGCCGTAACCGCCGGATCGGTGACCACACCAAGGATGTCCACCTGCTCCTGACCCGGTTCTCCGCGCCGCTGCCACAGAGCCAGCCCCAATACAGTCTCCTGACCGGGCACCCTTACCCGGCTGATGAAACGCCCACCACCGCCCTCTTCCAATTGGGCTCGGACCTGGTTGTAGCGGGCCCTCACGGTTTCATCGGCCAACAAGCCGGCCCATTGGCCCACCAGGGCAGCCAACTCTGTATCGGCGCCCGTCATCTCCATCACATCGGTATCATATTGTCCCGAATCCACCGGAGAAATATTCACACCATCGGCGTCGGCAACCCCGCGAACTGCGTCCACATGGTCATAGGATCCCAGGATAAACCGAAGTCGTTCCGGGGTAATCACCAACTCTTGTATAACGTTGGGATCCCAGTCAGTCAGGGATCCGGAGAACCGCCTGACCTCAAAGATCTGATTCAACCGGTCCATGGCCGAAGGGGAAAGGGCGCCCCGGGACCATGCAGAAACGATGTCACCGCTGAATAGCTGCACGGCCCCCCTCACCTCAGGATTGTTCCATTGGTGCCTGCTTTGTTCCACGATCAGCGAAAGGGTAAAATCTTTCAAAGGACGGGCCAGGGAATCGAATAAGACCACAAAATCACCGGGTTCACGATATCCCAATGAAAGGCGCCGGACCTCCTGGGTCAGGAAACTCCGGGCCGTCTCGGTCAATTCCCCCAGGCCCAGGGTATCCCGGACGGCGTCCTTCCATTGGTTCCAATCTGTCCGGGCCTGGTCTTCAAGCCCCTGAGCGTCGGGTATGGGCTGTGAAAGATCATCGCGGTAATGGGCCAAATCCCTGGCATCTCCGGTCCGGGAATTATAATCCGAAATCAGAATCATTCGTTTCAGGCCGTGGAGCACGTCCATATCCGCCCCAGAGACACCGGCAGCCTCCGCATTGGCCATGGCATCGATCAATTCGGGCATCAACCCGTACCCCTCAAAGGGTTGAAAGGCGACTTCCGGGGCCAATCGGGCCAGTTCTTGGGAGAAGAGTTCAATGAATCGATTTCTCACAATCCGTTCCCGCAGGGTTCGGGTTGAAATCAAACCAAGGGAATGGTCGGTGATGGGAGCACTTCCGTTCAACAAAGA
>JAKSBM010000707.1 GCA_022361135.1 Desulfobacterales bacterium
AAAGTTTTCGTTTTGGTTTCGTTGGCACCTTCGAAAATTCCTTTGGAAAGGAGGTGTAAATAAATTGCTGAATATTTCTCAAAAGAAAGAGTTGGTAGAGCGGCTGTCACAGCAGCTTGCCGAAGCTGAGATCACAATCCTGGTGGATTACAAAGGCCTTGACGTTCTGGCCATGACAGAATTGAGAGCCAAGTTGAGAGAAGCCGGTGTTCGCACGGAAGTTGTGAAGAACACCCTTCTGAAGCTGGCCGGCCAGGATACAGATACAGCTCTGATGAATGACTTCTTGAAAGGCCCCACCGCCATCGTCATTTCCCAGGACGATCCTGTCGCTCCGGCAAAGGTCCTGGTTGATTTCGCAAAAGACAATGAAAAGCTTGAAATCAAAGCCGGTGCCATGGGTGGAAAGCTTCTCAGCGTAGATGACATTACGGCCCTGTCCAAGATGCCGTCCAAAGAAGATCTTCTGGCCAAACTGGTCTACACTCTCAACGCAGTACCGACCAACCTGGTCAACGTACTGTCCGGCGTTCCCAGATCTTTTGTCAATGTACTTAATGCCGTTAAAGATCAGAAAGACGCTGCCTAATTTTAAGATTTTTTTTAAACAAAACCATATAGAACAACTTATCGTATAGTGTTAAGATAGGAGAAAAAAATGGCTGACATTACAAAAGAAGATGTAATTGAATTCATCGCCAACATGAGCGTTCTGGAGCTCTCTGAACTCGTTAAAGAACTGGAAGACAAATTCGGCGTTTCCGCCGCTGCCCCCGTTGCCTTTGCCGGCGCAATGCCTGCTGCCGGTGATGCCGGTGGTGCCGCCGAAGAAAAGACTGAATTCGACGTCGTTCTGGAAGCTGCCGGCGACAAGAAAATCAACGTCATCAAAGAAGTACGCGCCATCACCGGACTGGGCCTGAAAGAAGCCAAAGCTCTGGTTGAAGAAGCACCCAAAGCCGTAAAAGAAGGTGTTTCCAAAGAAGAAGCCGACAAGGTAAAAGAACAGCTTGAAGGAGCTGGTGCTCAGGTTTCTGTAAAATAGTTTGCATCGCTGATTATTTTTAAACAGCTTTGTGCAAAACGTTATGCGGGGGCAAGGCAATTGGGCCATGTCTCCGCTTTTACGGTTGGAAAAACTCACATTGGGAGATATCATGACCGGAAATCTATTGACGACTAAACGTAATAGAAAAGAGTTTGGCAGTAAAAGAAGAATCATTGACATCCCCGATTTGATCGGCATGCAGCGCGAATCCTTTGAAGGGTTCCTGCAAAGGGACGTCCCTCCCCAGGACCGGGAAGAAAAGGGTCTCCACGCCGTATTTAAATCGGTTTTTCCCATCAAGGACTTCACCGACACCTCCTCCCTCGAATATGTTTCTTATTCCTTTGGTGAATCCAAGCACTCCATGAAAGAGTGTATCAGTCGTGGGATGACCTACGACATTCCGGTGAACATCCGTGTTCGCCTTGTGGTGTATGACCACGACAAAGAAACTGACACCTCCACCATCCGTGACATCAAGGAACAGGAAATCTACTTCGGTACCATTCCCTTGATGACCCGTCAGGGTACCTTCATTATCAACGGAACGGAGAGAGCTGTTGTCAGTCAGCTCCATAGATCTTCCGGTGTTTTCTTTGACCATGATAAGGGCAAGAATTACTCCACGGGCAAGATCATTTACAATGCAAGGATTATCCCGGTCCGCGGTTCCTGGATCGACATGGAAATCGATGCCAAGGATATTGTGAATATCCGCATCGACCGTCGCCGTAAGTTCCCCGTTTCCATCCTGTTCAAAGCCTTCGGTTACAGCAGTGAGGATATCCTTGAGTTCTTCTATAAAAAAGAACACATCATTAAAAAAGAAGGCTCGTTTTTTAAAGAGTTTGTTCCTGGAAACCTGGCCCGTCAGCGCGCCAGCTTCGATATTGTCTCTCCTGCTTCCGGTGAAGTGGTTGTTAAGCAAGGACGAATTTTTACAAAACGGGCTTTAAAGCAGTTGACCGATGAGGGTCTGAAATATATCCCCGTTACCACGGAAGACCTGATGGATAGGGGT
>JAKSBM010000690.1 GCA_022361135.1 Desulfobacterales bacterium
ATATATCCAGGAAGCTGTGGCCATGGTGGATGGGGAGGAAACCATCTATAATATTCCCCGTCGCTGCATGCATTGCCAGAATCCCCCCTGTGTGAAACTCTGTCCCTGGGGGGCGGCCAAACAGGAAAAAAACGGGCTTTCCCGCATGGATCCGGATATCTGCCTGGGCGGCTCCAAGTGCAACAAGGTCTGTCCCTGGGATATCCCCCAGCGTCAAACCGGTGTGGGCCTATACCTGGACCTCCTCCCCGCCTTTGCCGGCAACGGGGTCATGTATAAATGTGATCGTTGCCATGGAAAATTGAAAAGGGGGGAAATCCCGGCCTGCATCGAGGCCTGTCCCGAAGGGGTTCAGACCATGGGCCCACGCAGTGAAATGGTGGAAAAAGCCCGGGACTTGGCCCGGGAAATGGACGGATACATATATGGCATGGAGGAAAACGGGGGAACCAATACCTTTTATGTTTCCCCGGTGCCCTTTGACGAACTCCGTTTGGAAACCGGAAAGGGAAAACCCCATTTGAATCCGGCCGAAGATGTCATGGCCGATGGAAACAAAATGGTTTTGGCCATGGCCATTGCACCCATTGCCGGGGCGGTGGCCGCCCTGGGTAAATTTTATGGAAAAATCGGAAAAGGGGAGGGCGAATCCAAATGAAAACCAGAGTAAAGACATCCTTGATTCCGTCCTGGTCCTACGGCGGGCTGCTGGGGTTGATTTCCCTGACCGGCTTTGCCCAGATGCCCATTTTCAAACGGTATTATATCGCTGATATTCCAGGACTGGGCTGGTTGGCCCAGTTCCAGGCCACCCACCTTCTCCACTACGGTCTTGCCGCACTTTTCCTGGGGCTGTGTGCCCATTGGGTGGTGGATTTTTTTCTGAATAAAAGGGAACACAATCGGCCCGTAAACCGGTTTGGCCGGATCAATGCCCTTGCCATGGGGCTGCTTTGCATCACCGGACTGCTGATGGTCTGGAAGAATTTCCAAGGCGTTCATTTTCCCCATGGACTCATCATTGCCCTGGACTTGATTCACATGGGTTCCTGCATGGTCCTGCTGTTGTTTACCACCCTATCATTTTTCATCCGACCCAAGGGATAGGCCGATTCCCGAAAGAACCAGGATTGCGGCCGTCATAAATCTCAATGTAATGGGTTCGGAAAGGAAAAAGATCCCTCCGGCAAATGCCAGGATGGGAACGCTGAGTTGGACCACTCCGGCCCTTGCGGCATCCATGGTTTCCAGGGCTTTGTACCAGATCACATAGCCGGCCCCGGAAGCCAGGATGCCCGAAGCCAATGCCAGATAAACCCCCTTTGGGGAAAATTCGCCGTGGATAATATCCATGGACAATATTCCCATGCCCACCCCAAGTGTTTTAAATAAAAAGACCAGAACCAGGGCCAGGGTAAAATTGACAGTGGTGGCTGTAATGGGGCTCTCATCCCCGGGACCGGCCACGGAATATACCCCCCATGCCGCCCCGGCAACGGCCATGGTGATTCCCCCTGTGACCGAGGGGGCGGAAACCCCGGGGAGAAAAAGCCAGATCAATCCGCAAAAGGCAATTCCCATCCCCACGATCTGTCCCCTGTTCGGACGATTCCCCAGAAAATAGGCCCCCGAAAACATGGTGAGCTGCACCGAACCAAAGAGGATGAGTGCGCCCGTACCCGTGTCCAATTGCCGGTAGGACAAACTGAATCCCAGGGCATAGACAAATAAGGCCATGGCCGTCATCCATGGGCGGGGGCTTTTAAAGGCGTAGCGTTTTTCTTTGCCCGGATCGGTTTTGGAAATCCATAGCCAGACATTTAAAAACATGGCCCCGGAAAAGAGACGAATCTGGGTGAAAACCCAGGCATCCATTTCCCCTTCGGAAAGGGCGGCACGGCAGAGCAGGGAGTTGGCGGCAAAGGCAACCATGGCCAGGGCGAGGGGAACAAAGCGCTTGAATTGATAAATCATACTTGCAGCACCACAGGGTTTGGGATATGAGAAAGAAACTTACCATATAAAAAAGGCGGAGGATAATCAATCCATGATACGACCCATTGCCCTTTTGACGGATTTTGGGTCCCAGGACATCTTTGTGGGGGTGCTGAAGGGGGTAATTCTATCGGTAAACCCATGGGCCTCGGTCACAGATCTGGGACACGGCGTTCCACCACAGGACATCGGCGCAGGTGCATTCTTCCTGTCCACGGCCTATTCCTATTTTCCCCAGGGGACAATTTTCTGCACCGTGGTGGACCCGGGGGTGGGGTCCGAGCGGCGGGCCGTTGCCGTAGAGACCGAACATTATCATTTTGTGGGACCCGACAATGGGGTGTTATTCCCCGCAGCTGAAGCCGACGGAATCAAAACCGTGGTGGAATTGAACCGGGACGGCTTTTTCCTGGATTCGGTTTCCAACACCTTCCATGGCCGGGATATCTTTGCCCCGGTGGCGGCCCATCTGTCCCTGGCCCGGGATATTTTGGATTTGGGAGATGAAATCAAGGCTTCGGGCCTGACATCCCTGGAGTTTCCAGCCCCTTCCTCGGTGGAAGGCGGAGTCAGACTCTCCATCCTCCATGTGGATATCTACGGCAATCTGACCCTGAATTTGACCCGGAAGGAGTTTGACCAATACTGCGGAAATGGATTTTCCATCTCCGTGGGGGGCTATAATATTCAACGGTTCCATCCCGCCTATGCCCATGGCTCGGATGATACGCCCTTTGTCCTGGAGGCCTCCAGCGGGTATATGGAAATTGCCGTGAAAAATCAGAGTGCGGCCCGGATACTGGGACTGGGCACACGGGATGATCTGATCATGAAACTGGACACGGTTCTGTCTTGATTCCATGGCCCAATTATGTTAGGCGCTATGTGGAATTTGAATTGTAATCTCTATTAAAGGAAGTCCAATGACACGGATTGGTATTATCGGCGGCTCCGGCCTGGATGATCCTGATATCCTGGAAAATCCCCAGTACCTGGATCTGGATACCCCCTATGGTAAACCCTCTTCCCGGATCATGTCCGGCAGTATCCAGGGGAAGGATGTTTTGATCCTGGCCCGCCACGGCCGGCGTCACCAATTTTCCCCCACCCAGGTGAACAACCGGGCCAATATCCATGCCCTTAAGGATGCGGGTGCCGAATATATCATCGCCACCACCGCCTGCGGCAGCCTCCAGGCGGAAATTGACCGGGGCCATTTTGTGGTTCTGGATCAATTCATTGATTTTACCCGGTTTCGCAAAAACACCTTCCACGATTCCTTTGAAGACGGTGCCGTCCACACGGGCATGGCCCATCCCTTTGACCCGGGATTGCGCAAGGCGCTTTCCGATTCGGCCCGGGAATTGAAGCTCAATGTCCATGACACGGGCTGTGTGATCACCATTGAAGGACCCCGGTTTTCAACGGTGGCGGAATCCAAAATGTTCCGGCTCTGGGGCGCGGATGTGATCAATATGTCCACGGCACCGGAGGCCATGCTGGCCAAGGAGGCGGGCATCCCCTATGCCGCCGTGGCCATGTCCACGGACTACGATTGTTGGAAGGAAGATGAAGCGCCGGTAACCTGGGAGGAGATCCTGGCGGTTTTCAACCAGAACGCCGAAAACATGAAGACCCTTCTTGTGAAAACCATTGCCGATTTTCGGGCATAATTTATAAAGCGGAACATCGGTTCCATTGAATATCTACAGAGGAGATAAAACAACACCCATGGATTTAAAAGAAACCATCAGAAGCATTCCCGATTGGCCCATCAAAGGGGTTATTTTCAGAGACATTACCACCCTGATGCAGGATCCCGATGCCTTTAGGGAAGCCTGTGACCGGTTTGTGGATCGGTACAAGGACATGCAGGTGGACAAAATTGTGGGCATTGATGCCCGTGGGTTTGTTTTTGGTGCTGTTTTGGCCTATCGCCTGGGAATCGGATTTGTTCCGGTGCGCAAAAAGGGAAAATTGCCCTGTGAAACCATCCAGGAAACCTACAGCCTGGAATATGGTACGGATACACTGGAAATCCATGCCGATGCCATCCAAAAGGGTGAACGCGTGGTCATTGTGGACGATCTCATTGCCACCGGCGGCACCGTGGGCGCCACCGTAAAATTGGTGAACCGTCTGGAAGCAGAGCTTGTGGAGTGCGCCTTTGTGGTTGAACTCCCCGACCTCAACGGTCGCAAGGAGATTCCCGGGGTGGATGTTTTCACCATGGTGGAATTTGACGGCGAATAAATAATAGCCTTGATCCCAGGGGAGGGAATGCTATCCTTTCAAAAGGCGTATTCCCTCCCCGTTGGGGAGCACCTCAACCCTGGATCAAGGAGATAAATCATGACCTGCCCCAAAGCCGGTTTTCGTTTGATTTTATTGGTGTTTACGGTGGCAATCATATCCATGGGCTGCCTGGGCGGTTACGGCACCATGAAAACCAACCTTCGCTGGCTTGAACTGAGCCAGGCCCGGGAACTGCCCCGGGGCTATACCTATTATTTTTGCGGCCGGTCCAATATCCCATATGCCCTGGTGGGCATAGAGCCCGGCTGGACATTTAAAAGCCGCTTCTGGTTCAAGGTCGACACCATGGACCAGGTCTACGATCTTGTTGAAAATCTCAGCGACCTCCACATCGATGCCGGTGAAAAAACCGCAGCCGATATCCTGACCCCCCAGGGGGAAAAGGTGGGCGTCTGGATTTCATATTATTCTTCCAGTGTGGTCCAGGTGGATGCCAAAGGGAAGGTCGTCTCCGTTTACAATCCCTATAATCCCAATGAAGATGATAGGATCAGTCCCTGGAACGCGCCCTGATCTCCCATTTTTCTTCCCTTAGAATTTTACCCCACACCCGGCTTTCCTTGGTTTCCTTCAGGGTGAATCCGGATCCGGCATAGAGTTTCCGGGCCGCCGAAAGAAAATCAATGGTCCAGAGAAAAATGCCTGAATAATCGGCCTTCCAGGCAAATTCCACGGCCGTGGAAACCAATTCCCTGCCCACGCCCATGCCCCGGGTGTCGGGCTCCACAATCAACCATCTCAGCTGGGCCATGTTATCTCCGCCCTCCACAATGGCAATGGAGCCCAGGTGGGTCCCATCCTTTTCCGCCATCCAGAGCCGTTCCCGTTCCGGGTTCCGGTTTGCCATAAAATCGGCCATTCCCTGGGCCACATAGACATCAAATTGGTCGTTGAATCCGTATTCTTCAGCGTAGAGTGCCCCGTGGCGATGGATGACCATGCCCATGTCACCGGGGCGGTGGGTGCGAATGGAAAAGTCCATGGATGACTCCTTTATCCTGATGATGAATGTGTTGATATTGCACCGTAGCCCGGCCCTGTCAAGCTGGAACGGATGGCCATGTCCGGTTTCTGGAAAAATTTTCTAAGTTTTTTGATTTTATTTGATCCCCGTGAACCCATTGGCCTGCCACGGAAAATCCACGGCCAGCCTCCGGTTTCGGCGGCAAAACAGTGCCGGGAAACAGGGGTAAATAAACATTAAAGTTCTTTTTAATGGAAATTTATGGTAAAAAACGAACAAAAACATTCACGTAAGTGCATATATCGACGGGAAAATCCCGTTGAAATAAACATTTAAATAAAGAGATACATGTGGAAACCGAGGTTTTAATCATAGGCGGCGGTTCGACCGGCACCGGTATTGCCAGGGATTTGGCGCTCAGGGGCATCGACTGCATCCTCATCGATCAAAAAGATATCAATTTTGGTGCCTCCGGCGCCAATCACGGGTTGTTGCACTCCGGTGCCAGGTATGTGTTCAAGGATGGACTGGCCGCATCGGAATGCCATGTGGAAAATCAACTGTTGAAACGGTTGGCCCCCCATTGCATTGAAGACACAGGCGGGCTCTTTGTGGCCGTGGAAGGGGATGACGACGATTACATTTCCCAATTCCCGGAGCTGTGTCGCAAATACGGCCTCCCGGTCCGGGAAATCTCCGTGGCTGCGGCATTGGAGATGGAGCCCTGTCTGTCCGGGAACCTCAAGGCAGCCTTTGAGGTGGCCGATGCCGTGGTGGATCCCTTTATGCTTTCCCTGGACAATGCTGCCCATGCCCAGGCCAATGGGGCCACCCCGATGATGAACGTCGCCCTCACCGGATTTGATGCCGTGGACGGAAAGATCCTGGCAGCCCGGGTGCGCCATGGGAAAACCGGCAGGGAATTCACCATCCAAGCCAATCAATTTGTCAATGCCACCGGGGCCTGGGCCGACATTGTGGCCTCCATGGCCGGTGCCGATATCTCCATGAGTTATTCCAAGGGGTCTTTGCTCATCACCCAGGAGCGGATGAACCAGCGGGTGATCAACCGCCTGCGGCCGGCTTCGGATGCCGATATCCTGGTTCCCGGGGGCACGGTTTCCATCATCGGTACCACTTCCATTGAAATCGACAATCTGGATGATATCCATCCCACCACCGCCGAGGTGGACGCCATTGTCAGGGAGGGGGCATGCATGGTGCCGTCCCTGGGCGATGCCCGTTATATCCGGGCCTATGCCGGGGTTCGTCCCCTGGTGAGGACCTCCGGCGGCGACGGTAGAAATATCAGCCGGAATTATACCTTGAAAACCCATGAACAGGACAAT
>JAKSBM010000401.1 GCA_022361135.1 Desulfobacterales bacterium
ATAACTTTGCCGCCGGCCTGGTACTTTCCCGCACCCTGAGTTCCCAATTTGACTTGGATGTTCGGGTGAAGTGGCCCAATGACCTCCTGCTGGAGGGAAAGAAACTGGTGGGCCTGCTTTCGGAAATGGAAACCCGGGCCGACATGCTCCGCTTTCTCCTCATCGGCATCGGCATCAATGTGAACAACACGGTCCAGGGGGACCAATACCAGCACAATGCCATCGCCCTGGAACAGGCCTTGGGAGAACCCGTTTCCCGCCGGGAAATCCTCTCCGAATTTTTAAAAAATTTTGAAGCAGAAATTGCCGATATGAACCCCCGTGGCATCATGTCCGCATGGAAGGAACGCACCGCCACCATTGGGAAAGCGGTGCGGATCCAGACCTTGAACGATACCCTGGAAGGCCGGGCCGTTGATGTGGACGACCAGGGCACCCTTTTGCTCCAGGATACCGCCGGTGAAATCCGGGAAATCATCTATGGGGACTGCTTCCATACCTGAAAGGAAAACCATGACATCCACCATTGTTTTACGCAACACCGTCTATTCCGCCCTTTTTGTGGCCCTCATCGCCGTGGGCGCATTCATT
Organism: Desulfobacterales bacterium; assembly: GCA_022361135.1. The sequence goes on from JAKSBM010000401.1 coordinate 592, forward strand.
GCCATCCCCATCGGCCCGGTTCCCATTGTTCTCCAGAACATGTTCGTCCTCCTGGCTGGACTCCTCCTGGGGCCACGCTGGGGACTGGCCTCTGTGGCCGTTTACCTCCTGGTGGGCCTGGCCGGGCTCCCCGTCTTTGCCGGGGGAACCGCCGGGGTGGGCAAACTCTTCGGCCCCACCGGGGGCTACCTGCTGGGCTACCTGCCCGCCGTCTTTGCCACGGGACTGATTTCGCGGATTTTCAAGGGAGGCATGGCCGGAAATATCCTCGCATTGGTGGTGGGCTCCATCATCGTATACGGCGCAGGGGTTCCCTGGCTCAAGGTGGCCTTTTCCATGTCCTGGTCCAAAGCCCTGGCCGCGGGCATGTATCCCTTTATCCTGGGTGATATTCTGAAAATCATTGTGGCCGCCCTGATCACTCCCAGGGTCAAGCCCTTCATGAAAGGCTGATACCAGATGTCCCGGCCCACATCTTCCCCATTGCTGGAAGTTTCCAACCTCACCCACGCCCATGGAAAGGGGGATCGGGGAATCTTTGATATCTCCTTTAACCTTTTCCCCGGAGAATTTGTCCTGGTGGCCGGCCGAAACGGGTCGGGCAAAACCACCCTCATCCGCCACCTCAACGGTCTGCTGAAGCCCCAAAAGGGCCAGGTAAGACTCAAGGGCAAAGACATCCAAAGTGATCTGATCCATACCAGGAAAACCATTGGCATGGTTTTCCAGGATGCCGACACCCAGATCATTGCGGACACGGTTTTCGACGAGGTGGCCTTTGGACCGGAGAATCTGAAAATGGACCGGGATGAAATCACCCAACGGGTCAATGCCCTTTTGGAAGGAATGGACCTGGCCCACCTGGCCCACCAGAACCCGGCCCTGCTTTCCGGGGGGGAAAAACGGCGGCTGACCATTGCCGGCATCCTGGCCATGGAACCGGAAATCATTGTTCTGGATGAACCCTTTGCCAATCTGGATTATCCCGCATCCCAGACCCTGACCCGATTGCTCCTGGACCTCAACGCCCGGGGCACCACCTTGATCATGGTTACCCATGAACTGGAGGAAATGATCCCCCTGGCCCACCGCATGCTCATCCTTTCCCAGGGCAGGCTGGTGGCCGACGCCCCGCCCACGGAGTTGCTCAAGGCGTTGGAACCCAACGGACTCAAGGAACCCTGTTTTTCCAAAATGGGACATACCTCACCGCCATGGTAACCCCATTCACCTACCAAAGCGGGGCCAGCATTTTTCACCGGTTGGACGTCCGGTTCAAATCCATGCTGGTCTGCATCCTCAGTTTGGCCATGCTCCAAACCGGACTCTCCGGCGGCCTCATATGGATGGTTCTCCTCTGCCTGGCCTTAAAAAGCACGGGCCGCCCCGTCCTGGCCACCCTGCTCTACCTCAAATGGTTCGCCCTATTCCTCCTGATCCTCTGGGGATTCCATGCTGTGGGCCGGCCCGGCACCCCCGTGGCAAACCTCCTGGACCTGCCCCTGACCCGGGAAGGGATCTTCTCAGGCGGAGTGGCGGCCCTGCGCTTTTTCATCCTCATGGTGGTGGGACTTCTCTTTTCCAGCACCACCAAACCCGCCCAGGTCAAATCCGCGGCCCAATGGTTCCTGGCACCCATTCCCGGGGTTCCGGAAAAACGGGTGGCCGTGATGATCAGCCTGGCCCTGGGATTCCTCCCCCTTATTCTCAAACAATTGGAAGAAACCCGAAATGCCCTGGACGCCCGCTGTGCCAACCTCCAAAGGAATCCCATCAAACGGACCGTGAACCTTTGTTTTCCCCTGCTGAAGAAAACCTTTGCCGCCGTGGATCACCTGGTGCTGGCCATGGAATCCCGCTGCTACAGCGAAGACCGCACCGATCCGGACTTTTCCGACTCCGGCATGGAATGGCCCCTTTTCCTGGGGATCACCGCCCTGGCCATATCCCTGGCATTCCTTCCCTGAAACCCGTCCCCTTATTCCCATAAATTCAACCCCTTCCACGGACCTCCACCCGAAACCCGAGGATTACAATTTGGTTATACAGGACTTTGCAGTTGATCGGGTCCGGCTTTTATTATAAAATCGCTCTGTATAGCTTCATTACTATTTTAAATGCTATATATTTAATAATGCAAAATACTCCGAAAGGAGACCCTATGCCCAAAAGCACAGATCCCTTCCAGGGGCCCTCCATGTTCGACCTGAGGGGAAAACAATCCGTCAGGGCGACCTTTAAGCTGTCCCAGAAAGCCATTGACGCCATTGGTCTGGTGGCCGTTCACATGGGAATCAAACAAAAATCCCTGTTCGACCACATCATCGAAGACATGGCGGCATTGGAAAATCTGGCCCAGAATATCCGAATCCAAAAATTCAAAAAAATCCAGCGCCGACAAAAAACCTTTGTCTTGAGCCGACGAACCATCGATGCCCTCACCCGGATATCCGAAGCCCACAGCATGCCCCGGGATGCCCTGGTGGAATACTCGGTGCAAAAGCTGGAAACCCTGATCCAGGCGGAAAAGGTGCGCCATGGAGAACGAAAAAAACACATCGCCGCCCTGGCCGACCATTTTGAATCCGGGGAATTACTCTACCGCCGGGCCGTGGAAAGCCTGGGGGAAGACGACCCCCTGTGCCGCCGCATGGAAAAGGCCATCATGGCCAACCGACGGGTGGCCATGGATATTTCTGAGTTCATGAAAAAAAGTAAGGTGTTGGAAGACTTCTAACATAGACTCGTTAAGGAGGAAGAATTGATTGACGTTCAAAACCTGACCAAATTTTACAATGATTTCTGCGCAGTGGATCGGATCAGTTTGACCATCCAGCCCGGGGAAGTCTTGGGCCTTTTGGGCCCCAACGGCGCCGGAAAAACCACCACGCTGCGGATGCTCACCGGCTTTTACACCCCCACCTCCGGAACCATTTCCGTCAACGGCTTAACCATGCCCCAGGACACCCTCAAAATCAAAGCCATGATGGGCTACCTGCCGGAATCCGCGCCCCTCTACCACAATATGCTGGTCTATGACTATCTGGAATATGTGGCCCGGATCAAGGGCATCACCTCAATGGAGGAACGGCAGAACCGATTGAAACAACTCTCCAGCCTATGTGATCTCTCAGCCATCATGGCCAAGCCCATATCCAACCTGTCCAAGGGGCTCAAGCAGCGGGTGGGGCTGGCCCACGCCATGATGACCGATCCAGAAATCCTCATCCTGGACGAACCCACCTCCGGACTGGACCCCAACCAGATCGCGGAAATCCGGGACATTGTCCGGGACATCGGCCGGGAAAAGACCATCATCTTCTCCACCCATATCCTCAGCGAAGCCGAGGCCACCTGTGACCGCATCGTCATCATCAACAAGGGGAAGGTGGTGGCCGACGATACCACCACCCGGCTTAAACAGGGGGTGAACAATTTCATTCGCCTCTCCCTTTCCGGAACCGATAAATCCAAGGCCGATGCCTTGTTAAAAAGCATTGATTCCCAATTGGAGGTCCGGTCCGTCATGCCCAATGAGACCCAAACCGTCTCCTTTGAAATCCGCCACCAGGAGGGCAAGGACCTTCGAGAACCCATCTACCAAAAGATCAAGGACACCGATTGGATCCTCACGGAATTCACCCGGGAATCCCAGGGCCTTGAAACCAT
>JAKSBM010000171.1 GCA_022361135.1 Desulfobacterales bacterium
CGCCCAATACGGAAATCTTCGAATACAAGCCTTTCGCCGTCGCCGTTCAGGACGACATTGTCGAGCAGAAGCTCTGGCACCAGGACGGCTGGGCCTACCCGCCGGAAGCCCTTCCCCAAACGGGAGCACCGTGAGGAATTTGTCAAGGACTGGTTCCAGGTCCCGGACGACAGCTTTAAGGAGATTTTCCTGAACTGGGAATTCAGGGGGGAAAATTCCATTCCCTACTATCCCACCCCGGAAATGACCTGCGCCATCGTGGACTGGCAGGAGCGCATGCACTACATTGATGATGCCCTGGGCATGTGCGCCGGGGTCTCATCCTTCCACCTCAAACCCCCCTACCACATCCACAATTTCCCCCAATTCATGGAAGCCGGTGCCGGCATCCCCATGGATGAGGATAAACTCACCCAGGCCGCCCGCCGCTACCGCACCCTGGTCCGGGCCATCAATATCTGCCGGGGCCTGCGCCGCAAGGATGAGGTGCCGCCGGTGGACCATTGGAAAAAGCGTTTCCCGGAGCTGGAAGAGGAATTGCTGGACAAGTACTACGCATTCAAGGGCTGGAACAAGGAGGGCATCCCCACCCGGGAATGGCTGGAGGAAATGGGCCTGGATTACGTGGCCGAGGAATTCCTGAAACGGGGGATCCTCTCCCCGGATGAAGGCGAAGTAAAGACCCCGGAATTGGAAACGGAGGCATAAGGTGACTGAAACAAAATTGATAAAGACCATCAAGATCGACGTGGATAAGTGCAATGGCTGCCGGGCCTGCGAAGTGATCTGTTCCGCCTTCCATGCCACGCCCAAATACTCTTCCAACAATCCGGCCCGGTCCCGGATCCGCATTCTGCGGGACCCCATGCGGGACCTTTACATCCCGGTCTATGCCGGTGAATACACCATGGCCGAATGTGCCGGCCGGGACCAATACACCATCGACGGCAAGGTCTATGACGAATGCGCCTTTTGCCGGGCCTCCTGCCCCTCACGGGAGGAGTTCCACGAGCCGGATTCGGGCCTGCCCCTGAAATGCGACATGTGCGAGGGCGAAGACGAA
>JAKSBM010000605.1 GCA_022361135.1 Desulfobacterales bacterium
ATTACTGCATTTCAAGGGGTGGCGGGACAAGGCTTTGACCGCGTTGCCCTGGATCAACAGGGCCAGGGACTGGAAGCCGGCAAGCGGACGGGTTTCTTTGGTCGCCTTTCGGAGAATAGGGCCCTCCATTCGGCATTTAAAACCGCACTGAAGGAAAAATTCGGGCCGGACATTGCCCGCCAGTCCATGCGCGGGGTGGGGCGGTTCCGCTCCCTTTCCTCCCGCCGGATTTCCACCATTTTAAACCGGGCAGAGGTGGCCCGGAATAAATCAAGGCTGGCCCAGCTTGCCCAGAATCGGGGGGGAACGCCGGCACTTGCACCCCGGCTCCAGGAAGGATTGCGCATGGTGGCCGGGCAAGATCGCGTTGAAGGGAATTTCAATGTGGTGGACCGGGCCAAACCCGGATATCGGGGGGATGACCCCATTGGCCCCGGAGATTTGGTGGGGGGCTTTGAATTCGTCAAATTGAAGGATAAGGGGGTGGAGCCCGGATTTGTGGGGCGACTGCCCTGGGATGATTCACAGACTGCAGATCTGCGTCGCGTGGGGAATCCGTTAAATGATAAGGCCAAGGCTTTTTTGATGGCCGCATTCCAGGGACCGGTTGAAGGGCGGGACCCCAGTATTCAAGACGCCTTGATTTCCCTTGCCAGGGACTATACCCAGGAACCTGATCTGGGTCAGGATGGCCTTGGGGCCCTGCTGGCCGATGATGACGGATTTAGAACCCAGGCCGCCAATACCCTCATCGGAGATGATAATTGCCTGGAAGCCATCAAGGACGGGGTGCGGGAAAAACATTATATCAAATTGGATTATGCCGAGTCCGACCATCGTCTGGGACTGAAGGGCCGCCTGGTCCAGGTGCCCAAGGAGCGGTCCAAGGGGGCCTGCCATCGGTTTTTCACCGCCAAAACCCGGGCCAGTGCCAATGCCAATGCCGTGAAGGAGGCCCTGGCCAGCGATCTCATGCGGGCCATGGGCATGGAGAGCCAGAAGGCCCATTTGATCCATACCACTTACGCCGACGGAGGTTCCAAGCTTCTCCTGGAAGCCGCCCACATGGAAAAGGAGGTGGACGGTGTCCTTAAAAATTTCAGTGATTTCGCCGGCCGGCTGGTGGATGGCTACCTGGTGGAGACCGATATCTCCGTGGACACCCAGGGCCGACCCAAAAATCCCGACCAGGTGCGGGATCCTGCCCAACCCTTTCGTTCCGATGGGAGTCTGACCCAGTTGGGCCGGAATAAAATCTTCATGCTGGCCCTGGCCGATCGGGATGCCGTGGGGTCCCGGGGGGATAATAAGGGCCGCATGGGGGACACCTTTGCCGCCATTGATCCGGGTCACTCCCTGGAAAATCTCATGGGCTTCCGCAATGTGCATTCGGATTTTTCCTGCGACGACAAGCTGGGGGGGAAATTCAAAAACTTTTCCATTTTCGATGATTCCTCCTATGGGGAGAAGTTTGCCGGGGTCCGACAATTGGCGGCCATGCGGGATAACGGTTCCGACCTGGAGGTGTTCCAGGGGTATCGAGAATGGATTTCCGGGGAAATTGACCGCCTGGACGCCGGAGGGCCCCAGGAACCTGAAGGAAGACAGATAAAGAAAAAACGCGTCGATCTTGAAAAATTGCGGGATCGGGTGGATGACATGACCGATGCCTGGGTCCAGCGGCGGGATTATATTCTCGACGAGGTTTTCGGGGAGCGCCTCCTGGTGCCCGAGGATGATTTTTCCGTGGTGGAGGGATTGGACCTCCTTGAAAAAATCACGGGCAAGGCCCGGAGAACCTCACCCGGGGGCAAGGTGGAATTGTCCCACCTGCAACTCCAGGGGAAACGGCAGGAATGGCATGTGGCCCAGAATGAAGCAACCGGCGGCTATCTCCTCTACGCCGATGTGGGCAAATCCGGTGAGGGGCGGTTGAATGCCTTCCTCCAATCCCAGGATCCGGATTTAAGCCATCTGGTGTCCCGGGATTCCAAGCGGGTCTTTATGGATGTTCCCAGTGATCAAATGGAAGCCTTTGGCCGGGTTTTCCAGGAGGCAGGACTCATTGACCACAAGGTAAATATCGGAGAAATCCAGCCCCGGGGTTAAGCCGGGGCGTCCCGCCCCTCCCCCATGAGGGTGAGGATGGCCAGGATCAGACTGCCGGAAACCATGGCCAGGATGCCGATGACCCCCATGGTGTTGGACCATCCCAGGGAAATGGTGTGGGTGGCCATGGAGCCGAAGATGAAATTGGCAAACATCATCAAGGAGGAGGCTGAACCGGCGTGGCGGTCCACACTGTTAAGGACCAGGCTTACACTGAAGGGCCGGGTGATTCCGAAGCAGAAGGTGATGAAGAACATGGGCAGGGTAAAGGAGAGGGGGTGGGCATGGGGGATGACATAAAGCAGCACCCCACCCAGGATGACCCCCACGAGGCCCAGCCGGATCATGGTCATGTCTTGGACATTTTTAATGCGCATGCAGACAAATGAGCCCAGCATCATCCCCAGGGAATTGGCCCCGAAATAGATACCGTAGATCTGTTCGGACAGGCCGAACTCCGTGATGTAGATGTCCGAGGATGCCGCAATAAAGGCAAAAAACGGCCACATGGAGGCGGCAAAGAGGATGTTCAGGGAAAAGAATCTCCGGTTTTTGACCAGGGTGAGATAGGGGCCGGCCATGCGGGCCAGGGGGATGGCTTCCTTTTGGGCCAGGGGCTCGGGGAGTCGGATCACCCCCACCAGGGCGGCCAGGGCCACCAGAACCTGGACAATGAAAATCATTTCCCAATGGCCGGTGAAGAGGACGGCACTGCCCAGGCTGGGTCCCACCATGGAGGCCATGGGGATGAGGATGCCCATGAGGGCCAGGATTCTTTTCTGATCCCCACCGCTGAACCGGTCTTTGATGATGGAAAGCCCCAGGGCCGACGGTCCGGCCGCTCCCATGCCCTGGCCGATGCGGCCCATGATCAAATGGGTGGCGGAGTCGGCCGTGGCGCAGGCCAGGGTGCCCAGGATGAAAATTCCAATGCCGGCCATGAGGGGCGGCCGCCGGCCAAAGCGGTCCGACAGGGGACCGTAAAAGAGCAGGGTGGCGCTGTAGCTCAGGTAAAAGGCAATGAGGGTCAGGTTGATGGTTTTCAACGGAACCCCCCAGAGTTCCTGGAGATGGGGGATGGCCGGCAGGTACATGGATGTGGAGATGGGCGGAAAGGCCGCCAAAAGCCCAATCAGGGGCAGAAGGTATCGAACGTTTTCCCCGGGAATGTCGCTGGTTTGGACATGCATGTGGTTTTTCCTCAACGTAAAGGCCACACCATAAGACGGTTTTGGGGATTTGTCATCCCTGAAATATGAACCCGGGTCAAAAACATCACCTGGGTTTTGGGAAAAATCTGATCATGGGCGTTCTGCCCTGCGGTGAAATTTTGGATTCAGGGTGACTCCCCAAATAAGGTTTCCATTGAATGGGCTTTTTCCCATTTGATTTGAAGGTTTTTTTCCTAACCCGGCGATGACGGGGGGAGGAAGATTCCACTGTCACCGTTGCGGTCGTCCTGACCGCAACGGTTGCGAAGGGTCCCGTCCCATTCGTCCTGAAGCTG
>JAKSBM010000192.1 GCA_022361135.1 Desulfobacterales bacterium
ACCGGGCAGGCCAGGTAACTCAAAGGCGGATGCTTGCGCATGTGGGCTTCGCTTCCCGAAACCGCTTTGGCCATTTCAACGATGTAGCGACTCTGTTTGGGATCGGCGCAATTGATGATTTCAACATGTTTGCCCGTATTCCTCAGTGCGGCGTCAGCCTCGTGGATATTGATGGTTTGCTCGGGTTGATCCACGGCAGACAGAATGGTCCAGTAGATATTGTTACTCTCGAAATAATCTGCCAAACGCGCCATGTCCCCCACATCTTTTTTGGTGGCATTTCTGGGTTTGCCCGTTTCCAGATCAACGATGCGGGATGCGCAGCCCGAGGTGCTGGTATAGGTGCCGCCATCCCCGAATTCGATGTCGTAGGCCTCTCCACCCCGTCCCCCCTTGATGTATGTCTTGGGGTTCTTTTTCAAACAGTCCCACACCAGGGATTCCGGGATTTTCACGTTTTGTTTTTCAAAGTCCACAACAGCTCCGGCATCGGCAAATACCCTAAGGTATTTTTCCGAAGGCAGGTGAATACCGGCTTCGGACAATATCCTCATGCTGGCCTGGTGGAGTTGTTCTATTTCAGAGGGGGTCAGAAGATTGATTCGGTTTTCCGGTTTAATATTTATTTTTTTCATGGTGCTCCTTTCGGGCTTGGCTTGGTTTATGTGTGACCGCCATGGGCTGCGGACCAAAATTTGAATTATAATTCGGCACCGGTAATTGCACCAAGTATGCCAAAACCCGGCGCGTTGTGTAATTTTGCTGTGTTCTCAGTGGTTTATGTTTGGGGTTCCTTTCTGGGAGGACATTGGTGTTGGCTGCCATGGGATGGGGTGGGGCGATATGTCGCACCTCGCCGGAGGCAAGGGGACATGTTTCCGGGCAATGTCCAACAGGATGATTTGAGGCATGCGGATGGGGAATCGCCCTTGGGATAAGGGCTTTACTGTTCCATTCTTCCGTTGACTTGGCAGCCGGTGCGGGATACAAACCCGGGGTTTCCATGGGGGCTAAATAGCGCACCCTGGGGGCGCCGGGTGTGAAATAAGAACCGAAACTTGATTTTTGGAGGCGCAGAATGGGGATGGATGATTTCCAAGTGATACACAGGCTCATGACTGTACAGGGCACCGAATTTTCAGTGGCCTGCAAGTTGCCCCGGAAAAAGAAATTTTTATTGAAAACCATATCCGGGAGCCAGATTCCTGGGTATATCCGGGAGCGGACCTACGAAGAATTCAAGGTGGCAAATGGCCTTGGCATCGATGACATCCTCTGTCCGACATCGGTCATCGACACCGAAAATGTGGTGGGGATCGCCTATCCGGATGCCCATTTGGTCCCCCTGTCCCTGGCAGTGAAAAAGGGTCGGCGGCCTTTGTTTTTTGCATTGGAAACCGCCTTTAAGGTATCCAAAATTCTATCCGCCCTTCACAAAGGGGGGCATGTGCACAACGCCCTTTCACCGGATACCGTTTGGATCGACCCGGACGGGGAAGGGTTGAAACTCATGGGTGGGGGGCATTCCTTTGACCAGGCCCATTCTCCAACGCCGGAAGAGTCCAGCGGCATGCCCTATTGGTTGTATAAATCCCCGGAACAGGCCGGCCGTCTGCATGCCCGCATCGACAAACGAACCGACTTTTATTCCCTGGGAGCTGTGCTTTTCTTTGTCCTGGCCGGAAAGCCTCCTTTCTTGGGCAAGGATGCCCTGGAACTGATTCATAATCACATGGCACGGCCGGTTCCGGATTTAAAGGCCATCTGCCCGGACATTCCGGATATGGTGGTGGCGGTGGTGAACAAGCTCATGGAGAAATCTCCGGATAATCGCTACCAGAGTGCCGATAGCCTTGTGGTGGATTTGAAGCGATGCCTTTCTGCGTTGGAGGTGGATGGTACCATTCCCCAATTCCGTCTGGATGTTTTAAAAAGCTCCCATCTGTTTGAATATCCGGAAAAATTGTTTGGCAGGGATGGGGCCCTGAATCGCCTTTTACTTTCCTTTGACCAGGTGGTGAACAACCAGGGGGCGTTGACCATGATAACCGGCGGGTCCGGTGTGGGAAAGACAACCCTGGTCAGGCATTTTGAAGAACGATTACCCCGGGATCAGGGGTATTTTGCCGGCGGAAAATGTGAGTATGCCAATAGTTCGATACCCTATAGCGGGATCATCGGCGCCCTGGGAGAAATTGCCCATTGCATCCTCATGGAAGCCGATGGGGCCTATGGGAAAATTTCCAAATCCCTGGCAGAATCCCTGGGGGAAAACAGGGGGGTGATCACCCAATTGGTGCCCCAGTTCAAACCCATTCTTGGTGAGGATGCACCGGTGGCCGGCCTTCAAATGCTTGAATCCAGAAATCGCCTCCACCAATGCATCCGGAAAATCATTCATATTCTGTGTGAGCATAAATCCTTTCTGGTGATATTCATCGATGATCTGCAATGGGTGGATCAGGCATCCATGGATTTGATCTGCAGCATTGTGAGTGGCCGGGAGCAGGGACTGTTTTTCATTGGGGCCCATCGGAATAATGGGGTGGATTCCGGCCATATCCTCAATCGCGGCCTGGTGCAGGTGGAGGGGTTCCGGCCCGCCGTGGATACCCTTTTATTGGAGGATTTAGAGCAGGATGATGTCCAGGGGATTCTCACCGAAGCCTTAAAGCTGGGGGCACGGGATATGGTGGCCCTGGCCAGGGTCGTCCATGGAAAAACCAACGGGACCCCCCTGATGGTGAAAGAATTCATCGAATTGTTGGTCCGGGAAAAATATGTCCGTTTGAATCGGCGTATGGCCTGGGAGTTTGACCTGGAGGAAATCATTGCCATCGGGATCAATACGGACATTGATTTATTGACCTGTCGAAAGCTCGGCCGTTTGCCCGAAGATGTCCGTCATACCATTTTCATTGCCGCTGCCATTGGGAATTCTTTTCACATCAAAGATTTGGTCATCCATGAAAAATCCAGCCTGGAAACCATCGATGCCCATCTCCGGGCAGCCTGTCGAAAAAATGTTCTGGTGTCGTTGGGAAAGGGGCGGTATCGGTTTGAGCATGATCGCCTCCAGGAAAATGCATATAAAATGATCCCTGAAAAGGCACGGACCAAGATCCATCTCCGTTTGGGCAAATCCTTTGAAAAGGGAATGGATAAGAATCGAAATCGGATCTTTGAGCACATCACCCATTTGAATACGGCCCACCATCTGGCAAGCAGCCACAAGGAAAGGGCCCATCTGGCCCGGCTGAATTTTGTGGCAGGGGGGCAGGCCAAAAAGGTGGCGGCCTTTACCGAAGCGTTTCAATATTTTTCCAAGGGCATTGAAATCCTGGGGGCCAGGGGATGGGAGGATCACTATGACCTCTGTTTGGGGCTGTCTTCCCAGGGGGCGGTGGCCGCCTATTTGAGTGGTCACTTCCAGTCGTCCGATACCTTGGCCCTGGATGTGATTGATAGGGGAAAAACGGAGATCGACAGGGCCCTTGGATACGAAGCCCAGATGGAGGCGGCCATTTTCCAGAATAAAACCGACCTGGCTTTGACCATTCTGCTCAAGGCTTTGGAAACCCTGGGGGTCTCCCTTTCCATCGAGACCACCGTCCCCCAGGCCCGGGCGGAAATGGATACCCTTCGCCCCGTGGCCCGGGAACTTCTCATGGTGCCGTGCCATGGGGTTAGCCGATCCAGGGATCCCAAATACCAGGCCATCATGCGCCTTCTTCTCCAGGGGGCCAAGGCCACGGGATGGATCGACTATCCCCTGTATTGGAACCTGGTGGGGAATATGTTGAAAATTACCCAGGCCCACGGTTTTTTCGAGGAATCCGTCTTCGGATTGATCGCCTCCGGCGGTAGCTTTTGCCACCTTCTGGGGGCATATGATCTGGGAATACGGCTTGCCGAATACGGGATGGAGTATATGGAAGTCCATCACATTCGGAAATGTTCCCTGGATGCCCGGATTTATTTCCACGAAGAGATCACCTGTCTTCGGGACCATCCGGAGACGGCGGTGACCCAATTGACCGCCCTGTATTATCAGGCCATTGAAACCGGTAATATTTCCATGGCCATTGAGAGTGCACATGCGGCCTGCCTCATTGGGCTATTCGGAAACATGGGGTTGATGGAACTGGAACAATTAAGCCTTAAGTTTGAAGAAATTCTGTCGGTTTCCTTCCCAGGGATTAAGCCGTTGCAGTCCAATCTGAAAATGATCAATGTCCTGGTTCAAGCCCTGTTGTCCCCCCAACCCGGTGATCTTGTCAATGCCACCCTGGATGCCAATGAATATCGGAGTAATAAGGAGTTGACCCTGAATATTCGGCTTTTCCTCAATATTTTATTTTCCAATTGCGAGGCGGCCCAGGGCGATGTGGATGCCCTGCTTCCCTATGGGTGTAATTTTGTGATGATCCCCACCCGTTTTTATCTGTTGATCACCTTGTTGAATCGGGAAAAACAGGGAGGGGATAATGGGATCATTGAAGAATTGAAGGCGGAGTTGGAGGAGTTGAGGGGGGCATCCCAGGATAATTATGCCCATCGGTTTCATTTGATCCAGGCGGAAGAGGAGCGGTTGAAGGGGGATTATGGTGGGGCGTTACATCATTATGACCAATCCATTGTCCTGGCCCGGGAGAGGCGTTTTATCCTGGACGAGGCCATGGCCCTTGAATTTACGGCCCGTTTTCTCACCGGGGTGGGGGCGGAGCACATGGCCAGAAACTATGTGGCAGAGGCCCATCGGGCATATGAAAAATGGGGATGCCGGGCCAAGATAAATCAGCTGGAACATGCCCATCCTTTTCTTTCCGGCGGGGCGACGGCTTCGGTGCCGCAGACCGAATCCGCATTGATGCACAGGGCATTGAAAAACCAGCAGGCCAATACCATGGATATGGGAAGCATCCACAGGGCCGTGGTTACATTGGTCAGTGCCATGGATGGATTCTCGCTTTTAGAGGAACTCATGGGGATTCTTCTTCAGAATTCCGGGGCGGAGCGGGGATATTTGTTATCCCGACGGAATAATGCCATTGTTGTGGAATCCCATGTTTGTGTTGAGGAAGGGGCGGACCCGGTGGATGTGGGGGCGACCATTGAATCCTGTCCATGTATTTCCCACAGCATCGTTCGCTATGTTTGCCGGACCAATAAGACCTTTTGCAGTGGGAACCTTGTGGCGGATCTACAATTCGGCCAGACCGCCTATGTGAAAGAGACCGGATTGAAATCCGTGATGAGCATGCCGGTGGCCTACCAGGATGAAACCGTTGCATTTTTATATCTGGAAAATCAACACATTGAAAATACCTTTACCCAGGAACGGTTCCCGGTGATCCGGTTATTGGCCAATCAGATTGCCGCCGCCATTGAACGGACCCGCCTGCGGAGGGAATTGGTCCAGGAAATTGAAAATCGCAAGTCCAAGGAGGGGGAGCTGCGCAATGCACTGAATCGGCTGAATGAATTGAAAAATTCCCTGGATGAGGAAAATGCCTATTTAAAGGAAGAAATCAGAAACAGCCATGGATTCAAGGACATCGTCGGCCAAAGCCCTGCCCTGAAAAAGACCCTTTATCTGGTGGAACAGGTGGTTGCCTTTGATACCACCACTTTGGTATTGGGGGAATCCGGTACCGGAAAGGAACTCATTGCCCGGAGCATCCATGAACTGGGGCCAAGGAAAAATCATCCCATCATTAAGGTGAATTGCGCGGCATTGCCGGCCACCTTGATTGAAAGTGAATTATTTGGATTTGAAAAGGGAGCCTTTACCGGGGCGGTGAAACCGAAGAAAGGGCGGTTTCTGCTGGCCGACGGCGGTACCCTGTTTTTGGATGAAATTGGGGATATGCCCATGGAGGTTCAGGTGAAATTATTGCGTGTCCTCCAGGAAGGGACCTTTGAACCATTGGGGTCGGATCGGACCGTCAAGGTGGATGTCCGGGTGGTGGCTGCCACCAATCGCGATCTTGAGGCGGCTATCCGGAAGGGGGATTTCAGGGAGGATCTTTATTATCGCCTCTCCATTTTTCCCATCCATGTCCCTCCCTTACGGGAGCGCAAGGAAGATATCCCTTTATTGGTGAATTATTTTATTGATAAGAAAAACAAGGTGCTTAATAAAAATATTAAAAAGGTTCCCAATGCCACCCTGAATACGTTGACGGCCTATGATTGGCCCGGGAATATTCGGGAGTTGGAAAATACCATTGAGCGTGCCATTATTCTTTCCCCCGGTGCCACCTTGGTTCTGGACGAAGGGTTTGCCCCAAGTGGTGACACCCCCCAGTTTACCGGAGATACCCGCCTTGAAAATATCATACGGGAACATATTTCCCACGTATTGGCCCAGTGCAATTGGCGGGTGAAGGGAAAGGGCAATGCCGCAGAAAAGCTCGGGCTGAATCCCAGTACCCTAAGATCGAAGATGAAAAAATTGGGAATCAGTTCCGGCGGTGGTCAATAGCCTGGCCCAAAATGGACCCCTAATGAAGTGGGGCTGGGATTCCCAGCTGCCCCCATGGAAAAATGAATAAATGAAAATGAAAAATATGGCCTGCCCCCTGTGTCACAAAGAAGAGGTCGGCCCCTATGCCGAGGATAACCTGCGATCGTATCTGAATTGCCGCGTCTGTGATCTGGTTTTTGTTCCCCGGGAGCATTGGCTGTCGGCCAGTGAAGAAAAGGCGATTTACGACCTCCATGAAAATGATGAGAATGATCCGGGTTATCGAAGATTCCTCTCCCGTTTGACCCAGCCCCTGCTGGAGCGGTTGGGGGAACAAAAACAGGGACTGGATTTTGGATGTGGCCCCGGACCGGCCCTGGCCCGGGTCATGGAGGAGGCTGGCCACGCCATGGCCCTGTTCGACCTTTTTTATTATAACCGCCCCGGGCTCCTTGACGTCGATTATGATTTCATTTGCACCACCGAAGTGGTGGAGCATTTCCAGGCCCCAGGGGCGGAGTTTGAGGCCCTGTTCAAACGGTTAAGGCCGGGGGGCTGGCTGGGAATTATGACCAAATTGGTGAAGGATCCCCAGGCCTTTAAAAATTGGCATTATATCCGGGATCTTACCCATATTTCCTTTTATAGTCGGACCACATTTGCATGGCTGGCCCGGCAATTTAACGCCCATGTGGAAATCCTGGGAAATGATGTGATTTTAATGCAAAAAAAGATTTGAGCTGGGATTCGGGGAGGATTCCATGGACCCACCGGGGTTTGGGAGGGAAATTGCCCCCGGTGGATCCATGGAATATGGGATTGTTTTTTTATGACTGGTGTTGCTTTGGAATAAATGGGTTTGCCCTTTTATTGGTATCGTCCATGTGATTTTGGGGTTATCTGGTCGATTTGGACTTAAAATCCTGGGGCTCGATGATCAATGAAATGATGACGCCCACAACCAATGCCCAGAACGGGGCACTGATTTTGGCAACGCTGATTCCGGACATGGCAATGACCAACGCAAAGAAGGCACCGACCTTAAATTTCCCCTTGGCGAATGCCTGTTCAAATGCCTGGGTTAAAACGCCGATCATGGCCAAACCCGCCACCATTCCGATGAGGGGTTTGGGGACGCCTTGAATAAAGGTGACTGCGATGGATGCAATCACTCCGAATCCGGCAAACAGAATTCCGTTAATGACCGTGGCTGCATATCTGCCGTCTTTGTTTTCACCGGCTGCTTCGGAGGCACAGATGGCGGTCATGGGGCCGGCGATATTGGCGTTGTGTCCACCGAAAAATGAAGTCATGATTCCACCGATTCCACTGATAATCGTCATGAAATTGATGGGGGGCTTGTAGCCCTCTGTGAGCAACACACCCGTGGCTTGGGCATTCTCGGCGCCAATGACCAGAATGGCAACCGGAACGCTGATGGAGAAAAAGGCGTCCAGGGTGAATTCCGGGGCGTAGAAGGACGGGAGCACGAG
>JAKSBM010000392.1 GCA_022361135.1 Desulfobacterales bacterium
AGGCCATTGAAAGGGGAGCTTACAGATTCTTATTCCCCGGAGCTAAAAATTTGAAACTGTTTGAGGACCTACTGGACCGCAGTTTTTCAAATTTTGCGGAGGGGAATATAGAAGCTGTTGCTGTTCTTTCACCGCGCCGAAAAAGGGGCTGCCCCGGCCCGCCACGGGTAATCTGCACCCTTGTTCATTCATCTGCCAACCCCATCCTTGAAAAATAATAACCCCCTTGGGAATCAGGAATTTCCAAGGGGGTTTGTTGTGGGAACCTTTGAGGACCCCCGGCAGGGAAGAGGAGAAGGCGGTGGTGGAAGGGGTTGTGGTGGTAGTGAATCATGCTGCCGGGGATGTTTTGGATATCAAATGGGGGCGTTGATATCCCAGGAGGGGATATCCGATCGCACCGACCGGAACATGTCTAATACCGTCCGATTGTTGGAAATCTCTCCCCCAAAATTTCCACCATAAAATTAAAGAATACGGATTATGGGTGGAATCCGATTTGCTGGGGAGATGCGAATTCCTTTTTATAAAAGGGTTATACATTTGACAAAAGATTTGATCACTGCTACCGTTCCCCAGCTTCAATGACGAAGCTGCGCTGGGCCCGGGTGGTTTCCTACCCCCAAGGGACCGGCGCAACCCCACGGATTGACCATGGGGATTCGGGCGGGGGCGGGCAAGGTTCGGCGTGGCCGAATGTTCCTCGACCGGAGATGTCAACCACGAGGGAATAGAAGGGTACGCTGTCTTGAAAGAGTTTTCAGGCCCCCAGCGGGGCAATGGTCGGGTCACGGCCACCATCGGCATCATCTTTGCGGTTTACATTGCAGTGAATTACGGACTGGCCATTGATCTCTTTTCCATGGTGGTTTCGGACATGAAAAAGGACATGGGCTTTGACTACACCGTGGTGGGCCTCATGTCCGCCTTCACCCGGGGGGGATTCCTCACCGCCTCCCTGATTTCCATTTTCATCATTCCCCGCCTGGGGGATGGTCGGACGGTTTTCGTTTCCCTGTTGACCTGCATCGCCTGCTTCTGGGGGATGGCGGCCACGGACAATGTCTGGGTCATGGGCAGTTTGATGACCCTCATGGGGGCTGCTGCAGCCACGATTTACATCCCCATGGTGGGCATCGTGGGCCGGTTTGTGGACGGGAAATACCACGGCCGCCTCCTGGGCTTGATCTGCGGGGGGCAGAGCGTGGGGGTGATGGGGGCCAGCCTTTTGGTTCCCTTTTGCGTCAACCATTACAGCTGGCGCTGGGCCTGGGTGGGCGTGGGCGTCTTCGGACTGGTGGTGGCCCTGGTCAGCTTTTGCTTCCTCAAGCCCCTGGGCGTCTTCGGTGGAAATGGGGAAGGGGGCGGCCATGGCAAGGCGGCTCCGGTGGAAACCGGGGCCTTGATGACCCGGGCCACCCTTTTGGTCCTGGCCATTTATTGTTTGTCCGCCTTCTCCTGCAATCCTTTCCAGACCTATTTGTCTTCCTACCTCAGGGACGAGCTGGGCTTCAGTGTGGACATGGCCGCCCGGGTCTGGTCCTGCATTGCCCTGCCCGGTCTGGGGGCCGGGGTGGTCATGGGGTGGCTGGCCGACCGCCTCAGTGTGGGGTTCAGCCTGGTGGTGGCCTATGTGGCCATTTTCCTGGCCACCCTCATCCTGCTCCTTTGGCCCACCCCGGTTCTGCTCATGCCGGCGGGGATCCTCTTCGGCCTGGCCTTCTATTCCATCTTCGGCCTGATTCCGGCTTACATCTCCAAGACCCATTCCCCGGCGGCCGGGGTCAAGGTTTTTGCCCTGGCCAATATCCTCCACGGCATGGGGGGCATGGGAGGGAATTTCCTGGGGGGATGGTTCAAGGAAAGTATGGGCACCTTCCAATGGCTCTATGGAATTGTGTTGGGGGTGATGGTGGTCCTGGTGATTCTGGCCCTGGCACTGCCCCGCGAATCGGGGACGGTAACGGATGAGGCGTTGGACGCCGGGTCTTGACCCAGGGACCCGCTCCCGACTGAAAATAAAACCCCGGCCATGGCGAACCATGGGCCGGGGTTTTATTTTCGGGGGAGGACGACCCCTTTATTGGTATCCCAGAATCCGGGGGAGCCAGAGGCTGATCTGGGGGATGTAGGCGATGATGAAAACGGCGATCACGGCCACGATGGA